>JAETPY010000138.1 GCA_021770925.1 Erysipelotrichaceae bacterium
TAAGCAGTTTTTCATCTTAAAGTGGAGGATAATTACCTATTTAAACCTCAAATATTAACAAAAGTGGTAAAAAAAGTAGCTAGTTTTTCTAAAATAGCTACTTTTTCAGCAGTCTCAATTTATTCATCTTCTTTTATTTGCAAATACTTAAATAATCCTATTGTTGTAAATCCTAATAAAACTATAATTGTAAACATTTTATCACCATTATTAATATATGTTTAACAATATTATTTATTACTATTATAATTGATAAATTTTTAACATCTAATTATTTTATTTAAATACTTTCCTAAATTCTTCAGGCATTGGTGCTTTAAATTCCATTTTTATTTTAGTATCAGGATGAATAAACGCAAGGACATGACTATGCAGGCCCATTCTTTTTAATGGATTCGTTATAGCCCCATATTTTTTATCTCCAACAATACTGTGACCAAGTGATTGCATATGTACTCTAATTTGATTTTTACGACCTGTCTCCAAAAAGATTTCAACTAATGAATTGTTACGTAATTCTTTTAATACTTTATAATTAGTAATTGCAAGTTTCCCTTTTCTACCAGTTGATATATAGACCATTTGTGTTTTACTTTCATCCAAATAGTTCTTTATTCTCCCCGTCTTCTTTTTTAACCTGCCTTCTACAATAGCTAAATATCCTCGCTTATATACGATTTCATTCCAATTATTTTGAAGTTTATTTTTAATTATTTCATTTTTAGCAAATATTAAAACCCCAGATGTATCTTTATCCAAACGATGTACCACAAATACTTTCGCATTTCTATTTTTACTTTTTAAATATTCCCCTACCAAATGATATGCTGTCTTTTCTTTTTCATTTCCTCCAGCAATACTTAATAAACCCGAAGGTTTATTAAGTACAACCATCTCATCATCTTCATAAATAATATCTATATTTGGCCTATTAAGATCATTTTTATCAATAATAATCAAATCACCAGCTTTTAACTGATAATTAAATTGGCTAACTACTTGACCATTTACTTTAACCAGCTTATATCTTAATAAATTTTTAACATTTTTCTTGTTATAATAATTTAATAAAAACTCCATTAACAAAATATCTTTTTTTACCAGATATTTATTCATCTACTTTTTCCGCCTTTACAGCCATCCCTGAAACCTGGCATTCAATCATATTATTACCCAAATTCGTTGTTGTAAAACGAACATCAACGATTGCTGTTGCATGTCTTCTTAAAGCATGTTCAACAATTATCGATGTTGCTTCCTGTCTAGTAATATCTAATAATTGTTCAATATTTGTATTATCATCATTTTCCAATGATTTATTCATTACCTTACTTCCAAAAACTATTCCTAAATTTTTAGTTATTTTATAACCAGGTAAATAATCCATAGTACATATTTCAACCATATTCATAATTATCCTCATTTCTATAATCCGTCTTATATTTATTTAAGAAAATCAATTTAAAATAACAAATTTATTTTAATTCAATAATTCGATGTGTATTTAATAAAACTACTATCTCTTCTATTAAATAAATTACAAGTGCTACCCACCAAGGCAAAATTCCTTTTAAAGCAGTAAGCATCATAATAAAATTAATAAATAATCCCATAAAAATGTTTTCAAATGTAACATTTTTTTGTTTTTTTGAAATCATAAATGTTTCAATAACAGTATTTAAATCTGAATTCATTAACATAATATCACTATTTTCAATAACCCTCTTATCCTTTATACCGCCACGACTAATACCCACATATGCCTTTTGCAAAAGAGCGATATCCTTTGAATTATCTCCAATATAAGCCACTGGACCAGTCACCCCAGCTCTTTCCATTACTTCTAATTTCTTACTTACAGATAAATTATTATAAATTTTATATTGATCATCCTCTAAATCAACAGGACCATCATTAAAAATAATCAAATCACGATGTAAATTAGATAATTTAGCAAACAAATCCATCTCTTCTTCAGTTACTTCAACACCATCAAAGCGATCATATATAATTGTTCGACACAAATTCAATGCATCTAAACCACTATTTTCCTTAATAATAATATTTTTCGAAAAAGCTTTAGCAACACCAGACAAAATAGCAAATGATGAAACCTGTTTGTAAGCAAATGAACCTGAAATAGTTAACAAGATCGATCCTAAATAAATATATTTAAAATTAGCTTCAAGATTAATAAACGGTATAACCACTGCACAAACCACTCCTGTAACAACTAAGAAAACAGTATATACCTTACATATCAATTCTACTAATTTATGTGTTCTTGACGAATTTACGGGAGCCATCATAGCAATCTCCAGAACCTTATTCATAGCACTATGATCATATGTATACAAAATTTTAATTCTCAGTGTACCAGTAATATTAACACTTCCACTTTGTACTTCACAACCTGCAGTTACCTTTTCTAAAATATCATTACCGTTGATTGCAAACATGTCAATATCACTTTCACCAGAAATCACTTTTCCACCAAGAGGAATAGTTTCTCCTGGCATAATAACAATAATATCATCAATATCAATATCTTCTAGTGAAACCATTTCATACTCATTTTCTTTTATTTCACGCCTTCCTAGTTGTACTGGACATATTTCATTATTTATTTTTCCCATTGTTAAACTAATCAAATATATCAAAAGCCTCTCACTTAATTGAAAAATCAATGAAACTATCAGTGTCTCAATATAAGCCCCATATACCCAGCCAAATAAACAAGCTAAATTAATGGTGACATTTTCACTAAAAAAATGTTTCACTTTCAAATCTTTATAAGCACGACGCAATATATTTTCATTAAAAATTATTAATGCCACTAACCAGGCAACATTAGTAATAAAACTTGGATCATTTCTCGTTACTAATCCTAAAGCAGCTGCTACAAATAAAATGGCAACCTTCATCATTTTCTTTAAATACTTTTCTTGAAAAAGATCCTGTGATTTAAATGGTTTTTTCCATTGTTCCACATCTATATTAGGATTAACTTTATCCACTAAACGATTTAATCTTACTAAGATATTTTTTTCACTAGTTGTAACTTTAAGCAGCTTATTGGTAAAATCAAGACTAACATTTTCATATGCTGAATAATGCGAGATTACTTCTTCTATCTCTTTAGCCTCTTCTTCTGTTTCAAGATTAGTAAACATAAAAATATATTCCATCTTCTTTTCTGAAGCGACAAACTCACGTTTATGTGAATTAATTTCCTCTTTTAATACTAAATCTGGATAATTATTTTTCAAAACATCATGAACATTATCAGGATTTTCACAATAAAAAGATACCCCTGTTTTACCTATTTTAATTCTCGATACCTCTTCCATCCCATTTAACAGCAAGCTTATTTCATTTAATTTATCGTTTTCATTTATATTATCAATATAGAAATTACGAGCCATAGTAATCTCCTTTCTAATTTGTTTTTTATTTTATCATATCTATTCTAAAATGCCAAATCTATATATTTATTCCATATACTAATCTTAAAATTTGAGGATAAATTGTCTCAAATTCATGTTTGCTAATTGCTTTTGGATATGACATTAAATGAAAATATAAACAATGCTTTAAGTTACGTATTGGAGGAACAAAATAATTATATTGATCATTTAAAATAAGTCCACATCTTTGATAAAAGGAGATTCTTCGCCGACTTTGTTCATTTTCTGGGTATTCAACCTCCAAAATCACCTTTGAGTTAACCATTGTGATAAAGTATTTCAACATCTTACCTCCCAACCCTTTTCCTTTATGATTGCCATTAATAGCAAAATAATCAACAAAAACAAATTCATTTGCAAGATAATAAGATAATATTCCTATTATTTCATTATTTTCTTTTAATGTTAATACTTTAAAATAACCTTTTTTAAAAGTATCTTTCATATAATCATAATCTTTAATTTCTTTTGTAGGAAAATTATCCAAAATAATATTATAAAAACTATCAAAATCTTTTAGTTTCAAATCCTCAAAGATCATTTTTTCACTCCTCTTTTTCCAATCAATATAAAACTCTCCTCAAATTCTTCTTTAGTACAAGAAAGATCAAACTCCTCCCCATAAATCTTATAGTTGATCTGCAGATGACCACTATCTCTTATCACACAATCATAAATATCTCCTTTAGTAAATAAATCCTGTTGTTCTTTACCAATAACAATATTCATTGTTTTAATACAACGACAAATACGTCGTTTCCCTACATTTGCGATAGTAATCACCTCTTTTCTATCTTATTATAACATGAAATAAAAATAAAAATTAACATCATTTCTATGTCTTAATATAATTATTTAATTTATGCACTAAATAAGTATAAAAAAAGTCTAGGATACCTGGCTATTCAAATAATTTAGGGGTCACAACTTTAGGGGGCTACTTTGGGGGGCAACTTTAGGGGGATGATCTTACAAAACAGGCATTAAAAAACAACAGCTAGAAATAACTAGTTGT
>JAETPY010000139.1 GCA_021770925.1 Erysipelotrichaceae bacterium
TAACTATTTTTCAACTTTGATTTAGAAATAATAGAAAAGGTGGTTGTCTTAGTTTTAACAAACACCTTTTCTTAATTCTATGATATTTCGTTTTCTCTTAACTTAATACCATTGATCATAGACCCCTCTTTTTTTAATTAATGCTTTAAAAAATTCTTGTCACATTACAACGCTTGAAGCTATTAGTCATTAATATATTTTTCTAATTACCTTTCAACAGCTTAAAAACAGCTGCAAATTTTATAAAACTGCTTGATTTTTATATAGTTACCCTCCCTATCTATTAATCAATATGATAAAATAGAATTATCTATAAAATATTTATGATTGGAGATAAGATATGGACGAATTTTTAAGGGAAATTAATACGTCCCTCTTTAAAAAGTGGCTGTTATACCAAAAAAGTGATGAATATACAATCAGACTTAATGAAAAAAATGATAATATCATAATTATAGAAACTAAGTATAGTTATAGTGAAATAACTTTTAATCAAATGAATATTATTGAATTTTGTGTAACTAATTTAACTAATAATAATACTGAATTTTATCTTCATTTCCAAATGAACACCTTAAATCATGCGCTAGAACTGTTCGATGAGATGCTGGAAACAATAAAAAAGTTAGTCAATAAGCCTTCTATCAAAATATTATTAAGTTGTACTGGAGGTCTAACAACAAGTTACTTTGCTAAAAAGCTAAATGAAGCTGCAAAACTGCTTAATTTAAACTATGAATTTTCTGCAGTCCCATATAACAAACTATTTGAAACAGGCTTACAATATAATATAGTTCTTTTAGCTCCCCAAATTTCATATATGCATGCCAAAGTTGAAGCTGCTTTAAAAAATAAAATCATCCTAAAGATTCCACCTCAAATATTTGCTAAATATGATGCTGGAAAAATGATTTCATTAATTCAAGAAAAATATCATTCAATAAAACATCCCAAAAATCTCCAACAGCCATTATCATTAAAACAAACTGTCTATAACAATGAAAAAATTTTAGTTATTGCTATGATTAGAACTAATGAACGAGTTTATCTTGATTATCGAATCTATGGCAAAAATAATAAGATACTATTAGATAATGAAGTCATTAAACATAAGATATCATTAAACGATCTTTATGACATTTTAGATACTGCTTTAGCTACTTATAATGATATTAAAATTGTTGGTATATCAATGCCTGGAGTCGTTAATAATGGGCATTTATCATTAAGCCCATATGGTTTCAATGATTGCGACATAATCTGGCACTTATCTAAAAGATATTCACAAAAATTTATCCTCAGTAATGATGTTAACTGTATTGCTGCCGGTTATTATGTTACCCAAGATAAATATTCATCACTATCATTTCTATTTATCCCATTGATGGGACATCCTGGTGGTGTAGGAAGTATCTATAATGGTCAACTAATTATTGGCAGAAAACATATTGCTGGTGAAATTCGGTATTTACCGCTTAAACAAGTTGATTTTTCAGCCGATAATTCAAAAATACTCGAAGCTTCAGTTGAAATAGCAGCTCAAACAATAACCTCAGTTATATCAATCCTTGATCCTGAAGCAATTATCTTATCATCACAGTTTATTTGTGAAACAGATAAATTAACTGAAAAAATTAAAACTTACATTCCAGAAAAATATATTCCACCAATTATTTTAATTGATAATTTAAAAGAATATATTTTACTTGGTCAAATGATCTTGTGTTTAAAATCTTAAATTAAGTAAAAATTAATAGTATTATTTACAACTGTTTTCACTATTATCTTTTAACACTTCATTTCTTAATATATACCAGCTTTTATCTTGAAACATTAGTATAAAAGCTCACCCAATATATCATCATCTTAATAATTAATACGATTCTCTATATAACAAAATTAATTTTATCTATTTTCGAAGAACTTCTTTTCAATTCTTATTTTTTTAATTATGTCCAGCCTACTACTTTCATAGTTACAAAATAATTAAGTAAGTAATTTTATTTATAAAATCATAATATTCTAAAAATATTCATACACGAATTAACATTATCTACCAGAATAAGCAGAGTAGATATTTTCATATTCATTAAAATCATTAATGGTGTTAATAATTTTTACTCTTTCATCATTTTATAATTCTTTCATAGCTAATTCAATATATTCATGAAACTACCGAATCTCAAATAAATTTCTATTAGTAGTTATTTGAATCTTTTTAGTAATTACTTTTATATTATCTATTTTTGGTTAATTTAATTGTTCCTTAATAAGTAAATCTAATTCATTGATTTTAGAACAGTTATGTACTATAATCTTATTAAATTATTTAAATAAGATAAGGAGAAAATTATGGAAATTTCAAAAGATATTCGCTATGTAGGTGTTAATGATCATAATGTTGATTTATTTGAAGGACAGTATGTTGTACCTAATGGAATGGCATATAATTCTTATGTAATTATGGACAAAAAAATTGCTGTAATGGATACTGTAGATATTAACTTCACTCATGAATGGTTAGATAATCTAGCTGATGTTTTAAATGATAAAACACCAGACTATTTGATTGTTCAGCATATGGAACCAGATCACTCTGCTAATATTAAAAATTTTATTAAAATATATCCTGAAGCAACTATTGTAGCAAATGCGAAAACATTTGTAATGATGGATCAATTTTTTGATTTAGATCCATCTGTAAAAAGACTGGAAGTAAAAAATGGAGAATCTTTATGCTTAGGTGAGCATACATTAACATTCGTATTTGCTCCAATGGTACATTGGCCAGAGGTAATGGTTACTTATGATTCTAAAGATAAAATATTATTTTCAGCTGATGGTTTTGGAAAATTTGGAGCTAATGATATTGATGAAGCATGGGCTTGTGAAGCACGGCGGTATTATATTGGAATAGTTGGAAAATATGGTGCACAGGTACAATCTTTGCTTAAAAAAGCTGCTGATTTAGATATACAGATAATATGTCCGCTTCATGGTCCAGTATTAACTGAAAATTTAGGTTATTATATTAATCTATATAATATCTGGTCTTCATATAGTGTTGAAAGTGAAGGAATCGTAATTGCTTACACTTCTATTTATGGAAATACAAAAAAAGCAGTTGAACTTTTAGCTTCAAAATTAGAAGAAAAAGGATGTCCAAAAGTTGCGGTTCATGATTTGGCACGTGATGATATGGCAGAAGCTGTCGAAGATGCTTTTCGTTACGGTAAATTAGTTTTAGCAACAACTACATATAATGCTGATGTATTCCCTTTTATGAAGGAATTTATTCATCATTTAACAGAAAGAAACTTCCAAAATCGTACTGTTGCATTTATTGAAAATGGTTCATGGTCACCACTTGCAACAAAAGTAATGAAAGAAATGCTTGCAGGATGTAAAAAAATTACTTATACCGATAATGAAGTAACTATAAAATCCGCAGTTAAAGCTGATACAATGGACGCAATTGATAAATTATCTGAAGAATTATGTCGTGATTATATTGCTCAATCTGATGATAAAGCAAACAAACATGATATGAGCGCCCTATTTAAAATTGGTTATGGATTATATGTGGTAACAAGTAATGATGGTAAAAAAGATAATGGTTTAATTGTTAATACTGTTACTCAAGTTAGTGACTCACCAAATCGAGTGGCTGTAAACATTAATAAACAAAACTACTCTCATCATGTTATTAAGCAAACAGGTAAATTAAACGTAAACTGTTTATCAGTAGAAGCACCATTTAGCATTTTTGAACGTTTTGGTTTCCAAAGTGGTAGAACTATAGATAAGTTTGCTGATTTTAAACCATTATATTCAGATAATGGGCTTGCATTTTTACCTCGTTATATTAATGCATTTATGTCACTTGAAGTTGAAAATTATATCGATTTAGAAACTCATGGTATGTTCATTTGTAAAGTAACTGAAGCACGTGTTATGTCTGATAAAGAAACAATGAGCTATACTTTTTATCAAGATAATGTTAAACCTAAACCTAATACTGAAGGTAAAAAAGGGTTTGTATGTAAAGTATGTGGTTTCGTTTATGAGGGCGATACATTACCTGATGATTATATTTGTCCATTGTGTAAACATGGCGTAGTTGATTTTGAACCAATTGAAAATTAATTATTTATGGGCTGTAAAATAATAAACAGCCCATTTAAAATAAACAGTTAAATCTATAAGAAGATAATGCTAATTTTTGGGATAAAAAACAAATAATACGTTATAAAGCTGTTTGACTCAATAATAGTGAACTTTTAAATATCCAAAAGACGGAGTTCCGCCCAATGTCATTAAGTTAAGACATTGTCTTTATAGATGATTACAATAAAATGTAACCCTCTTTTTTGTTTTGTTTTTTATTTAAAGTGTTGACATTCGTACATATTTGTGTGGCCT
>JAETPY010000140.1 GCA_021770925.1 Erysipelotrichaceae bacterium
AAAAAGTAGATCGTTTTTTTAAAAAAAGAGGAGTCAAAAAATTATCTAAAGGAGTGTACTTAGGTAGTAAAAAGGATTTTAATACTTTTATGACTGCACAGTGGGATCTACCAGAATCAGCATGGTTTTTAAAGATAGTAGATAAGTGGTATTTTCGTTATGAAGGCGATACGATTGAATATCGAGAAGATGCATTAGAATCATATTATCGAGTAGAAGAGAGATATGCCAACTATCCATGGTAGAAAAGCAGTAAATTTTGATTTAAATGATAATCTTCTAAAAAAATATTATCCTTCAAAAAGCTATAAGAATGCCTGGCGAGATATAAAAAAATTCTTATTAAAAAGCAATTTTACACATCGCCAGTATTCAGGGTATGTATCGATCGACAGCATGAGCATGGCAGAAATAGGGAATATAATCGGAAAAATGGCTAGGAAGTGGAACTGGTTAAATAAAAGTGTCATACAGTTTGATGTAACTAATGTTGGTGAGGAATACAGCTTTTTAGAAAAAATTGAAAATGAGACTAGAGCAGATAAAAATGAGTTTTAAAACTCATTTTTATCTTATGGGAAAATAGTGATAGATTATTAGAAGTAAAAACACTTTTATTGAAGTATATAGTAATGAAGGATAAAAGATCGTATTGCAACGATAGACCAGTTTGGGTATTATATGCTTAAGGAAGTGATAAAGATGATGATGGAAATGATATTAAGTGAAGAAAAAGCTAAAGAAAATAGTATTGATATTGATGAATGCTATGAAAAAGTGGATCGTGTTTTTGAAAAACGTGGGATCAAAAAAATATCTAAGGGCGTATATCAGGGAGTTAAAAGTGATTTTAGTGTGTTTATGCAGGTGCAATGGTATTTACCAGAAACACCATGGTTTTTAAAGATAGTAGACAAATGGTATTTTCGTTATGAAGGCGATACAATCGAATATCGGGAAGATGCATTAGAATCATATTATCGAGTAGAAGAGAGATATGCCAACTATCCATGGTAGAAAAGCAGTAAATTTTGATTTAAATGATAGTCTTCTAAAAAAATATTATCCTTCAAAAAGCTATAAGAATGCCTGGCGGGATATAAAAAAATTCTTATTAAAAAGCAATTTTACACATCGTCAGTATTCAGGGTATGTTTCTATTAATGGAATGAGCATGGCAGAAATAGGGAATATAATCGGAAAAATGGCTAAAAAATGGTACTGGCTAAATAAAAGTGTCATGCAGTTTGATGTGACTAATGTTGGTGAAGAATACAGCCTTATCCCGCGAATAAAAAAAGAATCAGGATTAATAAAAGATGAGCTAATCTAGCTTATCTTTTATTAATGGAAAATGGAGATAGAGAATGGAAATAATAACAGATTATTCAAATGTTAAATGGAAAGAAAACGGTAAACTAAAGTTATTGATTATTGTCGGAACTAGACCAGAGATTATCAGATTAGCAGCAGTAATCAGTAAATGCCGTAAATACTTTGACTGTATCTTGGCACATACTGGTCAAAACTATGATTATAATTTAAATGGAGTATTTTTTAATGATTTAAAATTAGCTGATCCAGAAGTATATATGAATGCAGTAGGTGATACCAACAGCTGCTTAAGTGCCATCAGTGCTAAAAGACTGCATATTCCAATCTTTCATATGGAAGCAGGAAACAGATGTAAAGATGAATGTTTACCAGAAGAAAGTTCCTATTTTACAAGTATCAACAATCTTACAGGCAGTAGAAACAGCAGTGCAAATGAATATAGATAGAGAATATGGAAAGCCAGTACCAGATTATGTTGAAGAGAATGTAAGTACAAAAGTAGTAAAACTAATTCAGTCATATACTGGAGTAGTAAATAAAATGGTGTGGAGAAAGTATTAACAAATGAGCTTTAGGAGGTGTTTTATGTATATTAATACAAGATCATATCTTGATATGATTGAATCTGTATGTGAAGTGTTGAATATTAACAATAACCAACTAGATGATTTACTTGAAGAATGCTATCAAAGATTTCAAGTCAATCATCCAGTTTTTATATTAGATGATCAATATCACTATTTCTTAGATTATGTAAAAGAACATTTAGTTATAGATATTGATAAAATACTGTTTGTTCATCTTGCAAGAAGATTAAATATGGATAGTGATAATAATGGATATAATTTAGTTGATGTTCTTGTTAAAGATACAGCATTATCAAATTTTTTAAATAGATATGGTTTAACATTTAAATATGATCAGTATGTTAGGATGTTTAAGGATAATACAGAAATAGATTTGTCTGATGATAATGAAATTTGTAGTCATTTGAGATATCGTTTTGGATATATTATTAATGATTTTAGCATTAAGGGATATGTATTTATGGATGCATTAAAAAATAATGATAGTTATGAGTTGATTCAGTGGGGACCTGGATTTTTTGAATATATTTATCCTTTTGTTGATGATGATTTAATTGATGATTTTATAGAAAATAGTAAATTGTATAAATTTGAATATTTAGTGCCTATTGATAATATATGGTTTGAAAATTATGAAGAATTAAGTTATAAGGAAAAACAGTACCATCTTATTGTTAAGGTTTTACAAAGACTATATATTCATAAATATGAAAAGAATGTTTTTGATGATGATAATCCAGTTATTGGTATTAAAGATAATATATCATTAAGAGATGATCTTTTAGTTTCTAAAATAGAAATGAAGTAGCAGAAAAGTTAATTTATTAGAAGCTAAGGTTAATTTAATAAACCTAAAAGATATATGATTTTGTATTTGACCAAATAGAAGTGTAATATAATGTTACTAATGATTTAGATGAATCACTAGTATTTTTATATTGTGATGAAATATATAACATTACATATATAATTATGGATACTTCATTGTATATTTATCGTGATCCAGCTATTAAATCAATTCAGCATATTATTCAAAAAATTCTAAATTTTTATATTTGTTATTTATATTGTTAAAAAATGCGTTAACAACTATTGATAGTTATGAATTTGATTTTCTAATCAAGCCAGTTAATGAAAGTGAATCATTAGATTTGTTTACACATAGGCCTGTAAGTTTATTTAGTTTGGCTGATGATATATTTTTGGTATATGGACGTGAAGAGATAGAGTATCTTTGTCGAGAATATTATGTAGATTTAGCAGCTATTAATTTATTAGATTGTAAGTGTGAAAATTATGTATCATATTTTTATTGAAGTTGTAAGTTGAATAAAAATTATATTTTAGACGTTATTAGAATATCATTGGTTACTGCAGCTGCTTATGAAAATATTGAAAATTTATATAATGAAAAAGTTGAGGCGGGAATACAAATAAAAATCAATTTGAGAAAATTATGGCTATCTAGGGTGTTAGAACTGATGATATAGTAATGGTATTAAAGAGTTATTTATCTGGATGTTACAGCATGATTCAACAACTAAAAATAGATTCTAATTTTATAAAACAATTATCTAGAGATTTTGAAATTTTTACTTGTGGATGAGGTAATGCAAAAAATATTTTTAAATACTATAGCAAATTTGCCAATAAAGATATGTAGTAAAAAACAATAGCCGCTTCTTTTGTGCCGTCATTAATAAGTAAATTTAGTAGTTAAAAAGGCTGATAATTTATAAGTATATTTTTTATTTGTTTGAAATAATTATTGTAGGAAGTTGTTAGGAGTTTAAAAGTAAATCTGTTTTTTTAGAGTTAGATAAAAATACTTATAAGTGGTTGTTAAGTATAATAATAGTAATAATTACATGTGTAAATGAAACTTTTTATTTTTAACATTTAGATGCCTTATATAGTATCGAGGAATAGAACAACTGCATAAAAATAGTTGAAATTACTGCAGTTGTAATCAATGAAGTAAATATTATTAATTTAAATAAAGTAAAATATAAAATTCTTTTGTATATATTAGTAGGAGGTATATATGACAAAAGAATTTTATAATGATTTTAAAAATGATATCTTATTTAAATATTTACTCCATGATGACTTAGATCCCGACTGTATCTTTATGTTAAAACTCTTTATCGAAAATATCCTCAATATTAAATGTGATCACATCTCTGTCCTTAATCCTGATCTTAACCCTAAACATATATCTGATAAAGATATGATCCTTGATGTTAAGGTAAAGACAACTAGTGGTGATGTTATTGATATTGAAATGCAGAATTCTACCTTTTCTAAAAGTCATTACTACCGTTTCTGGCAGTATGGTGCAGCTTTACTGGCATCACAAAAAGAAAAAGGAAAGAG
>JAETPY010000141.1 GCA_021770925.1 Erysipelotrichaceae bacterium
GTTGCTCTACCAGTTGAGCTAAGCCGGCCTATTCTTTTTATGGTGGAGGTTAACGGGCTCGAACCGCTGACCCTCTGCTTGTAAGGCAGATGCTCTCCCAACTGAGCTAAACCTCCATAAACGCTACCACATTAATATATCATTCTTTAAAACAAAGGTCAACACTTTTTTTGTTTTTCTAACCCTTATCGATCATTAATTGTTAGCACCTCTTAATCAGGCAAGAATTATATTATCATAATTCTAGTAATTAATCAATATAAACATTACTTTTTTCTCCATTATTTTTACACAACAATGTAAGCGTTATCTTTTATTATTAAATCAATCCTTTTTTCTAAGTAAATGTGTTAAAATAAAAGTAAGAAGTTCATTTAAAGAAAGGTGGTTATTTTAATGAGAACTTATCATGCAAACGAAATTGGCAATGTGGCTGTTTTAGGTCATTCTGGTTGTGGCAAAACAAGCATTGTCGAAGCTATGGCATATCGCAGCGGTCTAATTAATCGCATTGGAAGTATTAATGACGGAAATACATTAAGCGATTATAGTATTGAAGAAATCAGCCGCAAATCTTCTGTCAATTTATCTGTCGTTCCAATTGAATGGAATAACTGTAAAATCAATTTAATTGATATCCCTGGTATCTTTGATTTTACTGGTGAGTGTGAGTCTGCTTTAAGTGTATGTGAATCTGCTTTAATTATTGTCCCTTCATCTTCCGGTATCAATGCAGGAACTAAACAAGCCATGTTTAAAGCAAGAGACAAGGCAAAGATAATTTATATCAACGGATTAGATAATCCAAATAGTGATTATGCCACTAAACTACAACAGTTAAAAGATACTTACGGTAAAGCTATCGCACCTATTCAAGTTCCAATCATGGATAATAATAAAATGATTGGTTATGTTAATGTAGCAAAAATGGAAGGCCGTATTTTTGAAGGAAAACAAACTAAACCAATGGATATTCCTGTAGAATTAATGGATCAAATCCAGCCAATTAAAGATATGATTGATGAAGCAGTAGCAAACACCAGTGACGAACTGTTAGAGAAATATATTAATGAAGAGCCTTTTACCAAAGAAGAAATCTCTTTAGCATTACGTAAAGGTGTTATTGAAAAAACACTAATACCTGTTTTATGTGGAACTGACCAAATTGGTATTCAAATAATTTTAAATT
The DNA here is from genome assembly GCA_021770925.1 of Erysipelotrichaceae bacterium. Taxonomy (GTDB): domain Bacteria; phylum Bacillota_I; class Bacilli_A; order Erysipelotrichales; family Coprobacillaceae; genus Thomasclavelia. The sequence continues at coordinate 1,190 of JAETPY010000141.1, forward strand.
CAATGGTTGCCTTCTTTAGTGCTGCTGGTAATATGAGCAACTCATTAATTGTTAATAATATTGATAAAGGTGAAGAAGAAATTATCGGATATGACGAAAACCTGCCTGCTAGTATCTTTATTTTCAAAACAATTGCTGATCCTTTTGTTGGGCGTACTTCTCTATTTAAAGTTATTACAGGAACAATCTTTAGCGGAACATCCCTATACAATGTTAAAAGAAAAGAAGTTGAACGAATTGCTAAACTATATCAACCTTGTGGTAAAGAATTAATCGAAGTTGATTGTTTACATGCTGGTGATATCGGGGCAGTTACCAAATTAAATTCATCAAAAACTAACGATACTTTATGTATCGCAGGATATCAAATCATTGTACCTGAGATAAATTTTTCAACTCCATATTATGGTAAAGCAATTGTCCCTATTGGAAAAAGTAATGAAGAAAAAATTACCAATGCTATTAATAAATTATTAGAGGAAGATCCAACTTTACAATTTAAATCAAACCCTGAAACCAAACAGCAATGTATTTATGGTGTAGGTGATATCCATTTAGATATTTTATTAAATAAATTAAAAAATAAGTTTAAAGTCGAAGCAGCATTTGAAGATATAAAAATCCCTTATCGCGAAACAATTAAAAAGAGCATTACTCAAAGAACCCGTTTCAAAAAACAATCTGGTGGTCATGGCCAATTCGGTGAAGTTGAAATAACTTTTGAACCAACTCATGATTATAATCAAGCATATGTATTTGAAGAAAAAATATTTGGCGGTGCTGTTCCAAAATCATATTTTCCAGCTGTAGAAAAAGGATTAATTGAAAGTGTTAAAAATGGTGTTTTAGCTGGTTATCCAGTTCTTGGAATTAAGGCAACTTTAATTGATGGAGCTTATCATAATGTCGATTCATCAGAAATGGCCTTTAAAACTGCAACTTCTATGTGTTTTAAGGAAGCTGTCCCTAAAGCTGATCCCGCTTTACTTGAACCGTATATGAAAATGAAAGTTATTGTTGATGAACAATATACTGGAGATATAATGAGTAACTTTAATACTAAACGAGCTCGTGTAATTGGAAGTGATGTTTTAGATGACGGTCTAGTTAAAATCGTTGCTGAGGCACCGATGAGCGAAGTTATGAATTATGCAGTTGATTTACGTTCTATCACTCAAGGACAAGGTATATTTGAAATGGAATTTTTAGATTACGAGTTTGCACCAGAAAATATTACTAAAAAAGTTATTAATAAATAACAATGGGCTGGATACTATTTTAATATCCAGCCATTTTACTTAAATTCAGAAATACTCTTCTTTAATTTAAGATTTAAAAATGTTATCATAGAAGCATAATATTAGGAGGAAAAAATAATGAATGTACTTGTTTGCGGTGGAGCGGGCTATATTGGAAGCCATGTTTGTGTTGAATTATTAGATGCTGGTTACGATGTGATCGTAATTGACGATTTTTCTAATTCAAAACCTGAAGTTTTAGGATATATTAAAGAAATCACAGGAAAAAAAGTGAAATTTTATGAATTTAATATTTTAGATGAAGATAAAACTGAAGCTGTATTTAAAGAAAACAAAATAGATGCAGTAATTCATTGTGCTGCATTTAAAGCAGTTGGTGAATCTGTAGCAAAACCAATAGAATATTATACTAACAACTTAACTACTACATTAATTGTTAGTAAAATGATGAAAAAATATCATGTTAACCAAATTGTCTTTTCATCAAGTGCCACAGTATATGGAGACCCTGAAGTTGTTCCAATAACTGAAGATTGCAAATTAGGTGAAACTACTAATCCATACGGGACAAGCAAAGCGATGATGGAAAGAATATTAACTGACGTTCAACACGCTTGTCCAGAAATGTCAGTAACTTTATTGCGCTATTTTAACCCTATTGGCGCCCATGAATCTGGATTGATTGGTGAAGATCCTAAAGGTATCCCAAACAATTTAATGCCTTATATCATGAAGGTAGCAACCGGTGAGTTAGAATGCCTTGGAGTTTTTGGTAATGATTATGATACTCCCGATGGCACTGGAGTTCGTGACTATATTCATGTAGTTGATTTAGCTAAAGGTCATGTTAAAGCAATTAAACATTACGCTAAACCAGGTGTTCACATCTGCAATCTTGGTACAGGAACTGGTTATAGTGTTCTTGATCTTGTTAAAACATTTGAAAAGGTAAATAATGTAAAAGTAAAATACGAAATAAAAGAAAGACGTCCTGGTGATATTGCAACTTGTTATGCTGATCCAGCTCGTGCTAAAAAGGAATTAGACTGGGTCGCAACAAAAGGGATTGAAGACATGTGTCGTGATACATGGAATTACGCTTTAAAACATAAATAACAATCCATATTTGAAAAGAGATTTTAAATCTCTTTTTTCATTATATTAATGCAAAAGATTATGTGATTAAACGATATCCCTTTTTAAATGTTGTTTTTACACGAAATTTTTGGTATTATATAAAAGTACTGTTATGGAGGCTAATCATGGAAAAAGTAAAAAAAATATGGAAAGAAATTAGCATTTTTGGGATTGTAATCGTGATTTTTCTTGGATTATTCGTTTATCGAAAAATTACCCACGTTGAATTTACAACAATCACTCAAAATGCACTTGTAGAAAAAGTAAAAGATAAAGATAGTTTTGTAGTAGTAATCGGAAATAAAAATGATACTGCAACCTTATCTTATCAAGATACTATGACTACATTTTTAGAAAAGAACCGTAGCAAATCTTTATACTATGTTGATGTTTCTAGTGATAGTAACTATACTACCTGGTTAGAAGAAAAACTTGACATCACAGATGGTACAGTGCCTCAAACAATAGTATATAAAGATGGAAAGGTATCTAAAAATAAAACAGGAGCATTATCATATTATCGACTTGCTCAATTATTTAAATAAAGGGGCTGTAACGACTAAGTAATTTTTATTAATTATTTAGAGCGTTCAGCTCTTTTTCTTTTATTAATCCCTTTCATATAAAAAAATCCATAAGAGTTATTTCATTGTGAATA
>JAETPY010000005.1 GCA_021770925.1 Erysipelotrichaceae bacterium
AATGCTGTTTTATCTCCTTGATAGAATTCTAACATCTGCATTACATTAGCTAGACGATTAAACGCATTATCTACTTCATCCTGAGTAGCACTTGCATTATCAAATACATCTTTAGCGTTTGCTAAAGCTTCATTGAATTCTTTAACTACAGCTAGTACGACTTTTTCTAAATCAGCATTTTCAGCCATTTCGATAGCAATTTGTAAAGCCTGTTTATCAGTTACAGTTGTTGGTTTTTGCTGTTCGTAAACCTCAACCTCAAATAGAGAATATCCATAGTTCCATTGCCATCCATCATTACTTGGAACTGCTTTTGTACAATAAATACGAATATATCTACCTGTTACTCCAGCTAAATCTAGAATATCTTCTTTACCATCTCCGTCAATAACTTTTAATACATCTGTGAAGTTTTCACCATCTTGTGAAACCTGAACAGTATATTCTTGGGCATAAGCAGATTCCCAATAAAGTTTAACTGTTCCTAAATCATAAGAATCTTTTAGATCAATACATAGCCATTCTGTTTTATCAAATGGATCATTAATACTACTATTATAATTAGAAGACCAGCGTGTATCTTGATTTCCATCATTTGCAAACACTGCATCTAATGAACTGTTTTTAGCACTAGAGGCAGTTACTGGTTTATTTAATGCTAGATTTTTAGATTCTGGCTTAGGATCAATTTCACTATTTTCAAATCCACCTAATTTAGCTATTTCTTCATTTGTAAGTAAATGATCATATAATCGGAAATTATCTAAACTTCCTACTAAATTTTGACCAATTTTTTCTAACGGCATATTCATAGATGATGAATCTACCCACCATGTTCCATTAAATCCTTCTGGTTTTACAGGTCCCTGTAAAGTAGAAACCAATTCACCATTAACATATAAAGTATTAGGCTGATTCCATTTAGCAAATTCTCCACCCGTTGGTTTTGATTCGTCAGAAGAGAATGCAATTCGATAAGGCTGTCCTTTCTTAAATGTATAGTTATGTTCAAAATTAAAATTTTCACGTGAATAAGTTAAACAATAAGTACCATCACTTTGTTCTTTCATTACAATAGAACGTGTTTCTTGTCCTCTTAAAATACCATCCTTTTCTACACATCCTTGTTTAGGCATCGTTTCTTCAAAAAGAATAATATCCCCTGTTTGTTTTTCATCAATCGTTAAATCAAATACTGCTGTGTATGGCCATTTTAAAGCTTTATGCTGAGCTTCAATATAACCACTGCCATCAAATGTAAGTTGTTTTCCTTCAGGACCTTTAGTCAATTTTCCTCCAGTAACTGTAGCATTATAACCATTACCTGAAGTATCTGTTAATTCATTTCCTTTTAATTCTTCCATATCAAAGTTGTAAACAACTTCACTTTGAGAATCAATATCTTTATATAAATTATTTAATCCTGGTCCTACTTCAATTGTATCAACCTTTTCTTTAAATTCTTCAAAAGTCTCATCCTCACGACCATACCAGTATGTCTGTGCTAAATATGGGTATTGAGAACGTTGCCTTGCAAAAATATCATTTACAGTATAACCTGCAAACATTCCACGGTCATTCCAAAGCAGCATTGTACCACCAGCAATATTAGGATGTCCTTCAGGGAAAATAGTTCCATTTCCATACCATCCAACCATATTACCGGCACTTAATTCATTATAGAGACGCTGCTCATTAGCATAATCATAAAAACCAATTTGTGCTCCAGGTACAATATACCAGCGATGATCTCCATTTACAACCTTATAACCTTGATCCATTAGTTTTTTCAAACCACCTGATACTTCTTCCCATTTCCAATAATCAATAATAATATTATCCATTGGATATGCTTCTTTTGGATAATTTTCATTTGCAAGAGAAGCATTAGAATCCCATCCAAATGCTGTTTTATGATATGTATTTACAACTTTATCATACATATGAACCGCATAAGCACGAAGATCATCCTGATTACCAAAATACTCATCCATACCAATATTAAATGCATCTGTAATAATAACTGGATCATCACCACCTAAATATTCTTCTAGAATTTCATCCATTAGATTTAAAACTCGTTCACGAGCTCCACCTTCTTCACTTAAATTGAAGTGGGTTCCATCTAATCCTAAATTCTTATATTTATCTGGTGCATTTTCATAATTTCCAAGTTCGATAAAACGACGAGCATGCGCTGGTCCATCAATTTCTGTAATTACACGAATTCCATAATCAGCTGCAAGTCTTTGGAAATTACGATACTCTTCCTTAGTATAGTATCCATCTGTACTTGTTAGATGTGGAATATCTGATTCTAAACGGAATGCAGAGTAATCATTAAAAGTATCTTCACTAATATGTGATTGAAAATCTGTAAGTTTTAACCAAGATGCATATTTAATTATGTCTTCTAAATACCACATTGGGAAATACTTACGTCCAATATCTAACATAAATTTGCGAATTTGATAATTAGGATAATCTACTGCTTTACCATAAGCAATAGTATTATCACCTGATGTAATCATTCCTTGAAGTAAACTTCTTGTTCCAAAGAAAACCCCACGATATGCCGTTCCCCGAATCGTTACATAATCATTAATTTCTAATTCGTATCCCTGTTCACCTAGTTTTTCATCTCCATTTTCAAAAGTCAAAACAAGATCGCCCGCTTTTGGTGTACCAGAAACAATTTTTAAATCTAAGTTGAATAATTCTTTAATATCACTTTGTGTAATTTCTGCAGCTCTATTTAACTCATCCATTTCTTTATCAGAAATAACAATACGGCTGTTTTTATTAAATAAAAATGCTCCTTTATCTGCTCCACACCACTCCTGCATAGTTGGAACAACTTTAGGCATCTCATTAGCTCCAGTAGTCTTTTTACCTTTAACCGTTATCCATTTATTTTTAACAAATGTTCCTTCATCATAAGCTACATCTTCTCTATTTTCTTGAATAATATAAGTAATTTGAACTTTCTTATCTACTAATGGCTGTCGTAAAATTTTACCATCATCATTAATAACTAAATCATTTTCACTACAGAAAATCTTCGAAATCAGCTTACCATCTTCTGATTCAAAAGCTGGCAGTTCCTTTACTTCATTAGGATCAATCACCAAATCTCTTAAATAATTTTTAGTTTTTTCAATCATTTCCTCATAAACAACTTCTGATTGATCACGATTTAATAAATATTCATCTTCAATTTCTTCTGGAGATAATACTGTACGATATACTTTAACATCATCAATTAATGAATCAATTCGATATCCACCATTACCATCCGCACCAATATTAAAAGGATTAGAAACAGTAGCATCCATATTAGCCGTAGAAGCAATTGATGTAGAAGCAATCATATTTCCATCAACATATAACATACTGCTATTATCACGATCCAATACTGCAGTAATATAATGCCATTTACCATCATAAACTTTACTTGCTGTACCTGAAACTATATTTTCTTGCTGACTATGACCATTAGCTGCATATGTAGTATAGAATTGTCCTTGCCCCTGAACAACAGCCACTCCGGGATTAGCTCCACTATCCCAATTTTTATCACCTAATACAGCTGACCATGTTCCTGGATTTGTTGCCTTATACCAAAAGCCAACAGAAAAATCTTCTGTACCTAATTTTAAGTCATTGGTTGCTTTAGCAACTGATACATATCCTTGTTGAGTTGACAAAGCATTACCTAAATTTTCTAAACCTGGAACAAATGATACAGTTCCCTTTTCAATCCCATTATTACCTCGCCCAGTTTTATCACTCATTGGATCGTCACCATCAAAATCCCACCAGGCTACTGCTTCACTACGTTTAACAGGTTTTCTTTTCAAAGCTGAAATTGCATCATTTAAAGTATCAACTAAACTATTTATAGTCATTTGACTATCTTTATTAGCTGTTTTAGCAGCATCAATAACATCACTTAAAGCAGCTAATGATTCTTCTGTATAAATATCTGTTTTTTCTAATAATTCGTTAGCTTTTAAAATCTGTTTATCTAATAACTGTGTAGAAACTTTTTCTTCATCTAATAATTCACATGAAGTAACAAGAATCCTATGATCAGAACCAATTCCATCTGCTTCATAAGCTTCTACTTCCTTAATTTCAATATTACGAGTAGTAATAATATTATCAATTGCATTTGTCTTCATAGAAGCATCAAATGGTATATAAGTATCTAACCATTTCCCATCTTTACCATTAGCAATATTATAATTACGTAAATAAAGATCAAATTCATCATTGCTTTCCTGGGCATTAAAATCCCCTGTTAATACTTTATATTCTGTTTCATCTTGATCCATAGCATCCAGTACTGCTTCCATTTGACTAGCACGGATACTTGGATCTTCCCAAGTTAAATGAGTATTGTAAATAGCAACTTCTTTTCCTCCAATAGTTATTTTTGCACTTTGCCATCCACGTCCTTCATAACCCCCCGTTTCTAAATCAGCACCGCTTTTAGCAGTTAGACTGCCATTAGCTGCCATCCCAATTCCATATTCTCCACCAGAATAATCAATACTTTTACGAAAATAATAATCATAACCTGCTTCATCAGCAATCTCTTTTAGCATATCTTTGGGATTTCTTCCTGTATTTTTATCAACTTCCTGAAATCCAACAATATCAATTTCTTCCTGCTTTAACAAACTTCCAATTGCTTTTGTACTATTACCTTTAGAAGCAATATTATAAGAAGCAATCTTAAAAACATTATCCCCCGTTGTATTTCGAGATGTTAAAGCTACAAGTGGAGTAACTGCCGACATTAACATTGTTACAGACAGCATCCCCGAAAATACACTTTTCCATTTTTTCATAAATCTTCTCCTTTCCCGTATTTTTCAATTGATCATTTTATGCAGATCACTTATTATTATATCTTTTTAATTCTTTTTAACAATTTAAAATTCTAGGATATTCTTTTTACAAAAATTTTCACTTTTCATCTCTTTCTAACAAAAAAACTATATTCAAAAAATATAGTTTTAATAATATATCCATTTTTCTTGTTTAGTAATTTAGATATCTAAAAATAATAATCCTAAACACCATATTAAATCTTATTTGGTTTATCAAAAACTTCATGACAATGTCTACATCTTGGCTCATAATGCTCAACTGCACCTACTAGTACAATAGAATCATTAAAAGATGCTGGTTTACCATTAACCAATCGTTGTGTTCTGGTTGCCGGAGCACCACATTTAGTACATACAGCTGTTAACTTAGTAACAAACTCCGCTCTTGTAAGTAATTCCGGCATGATTCCAAACGGTTCTCCCCTAAAGTCTTTGTCCAATCCAGCAACAATCACTCTAACTCCTTTATCAGCTAGATATTCACAAACACATACAACTTCTTGATCAAAAAATTGTACTTCATCAATTGCAACCACATCAGTATCAGCTTTGATCCTGTTTAAAATTTCCTGTGCTTTTTCAATCACTAGACAAGGAACTTTAACTCCTGAATGAGATACGATTTCTGTATCTGAATAACGATTATCTATTTTTGGTTTAAAAACAATAATATTCTTTTTTGCATAACTTAAAACATTTATTCTACGAATCAATTCTTCTGTTTTACCTGCGAACATACATCCGCTGATTACTTCCAGCCAACCTTCACGATATTGGTGATACATCTAAATCCTCCTTCTAACTTCTAAGATCACGTACACCCTCACTAGTACCATCTAGCCCTACCTGAGCCAAATCAGAAAAACGACTATAATTTTTTTCAAACGCTAAATTAACTTCTCCAGTAGCACCATTTCGATGTTTAGCAATAATAATTTCTGTAAGCCCATTTTCTTCTCCCTCACTAGGGTCTTTATAATAATCTTCACGATAAATAAATGAAACAATATCTGCATCCTGTTCAATTGCTCCTGACTCTCTTAAATCAGACATCATTGGACGCTTATTAGGGCGTTGCTCAACTGAACGAGATAGCTGCGAAAGAGAAATAATCGGCACTTCTAATTCTCTTGCTAATGCTTTTAAAGTTCTTGAGATTTCGGAAACCTCCTGCTGTCTGTTTTCACGATTTTTTGATGATGATGTAATTAATTGCAAATAATCAATTACGATCATCTTTAATCCGTGTTCTGTTTTCAATTTTCGACTCTTAGCTACAATATCATTAATTTTAATTCCTGGACTATCATCAATATACAAGTTACATTTTGAAACCCGTTCAGCGGCAGCGTAATATTTATTAGCATTTGTTTTTAGAATTTCTCCTGTCCGCATTGAAGAACCTTCTATGCTTCCCATTGAGCAAATAATACGCTGTACCAATTGTTCAGCAGGCATTTCTAATGAAAAAATAGCCACTGGTTCATTTGACTTATATGCTGCATTATGAGCAATATTTAAAGCAAAAGCTGTTTTTCCCATTGCTGGACGTGCTGCCAGGATAATCAAATCACCATTTTGGAAACCTGAAGTAATTCTATCAAGATCCCTAAATCCTGATCTAACACCAGAAATATTTCCATCTATCTTTTGCAATAAATTTAATCGATCAGTAACACTTTTAATAACACTGCGAATTTCCCTAAATTCACCAGCACTACGATCTTGAGTAACTTGAAGAATTGTTTTTTCGGTCTCATCGATAAAAGCATCTATATTGTCTACATCATCATAAGCATTTTCGGCAATTTTTGTTGTCTCTTTAATAATTCTTCTAAGTATTGCTTTATTATGTAATATTTTTAAATAATATTCACTATGAGCTACAGTAGGGACAGATTCACTTAAACGAAATAAATAATCAACTCCACCCACCTTATCTAACTGGTTATGATCCATAAGATAAGATGTTACTGTAGTAACATCTACGGGTGTATTATTTTCATTAATTGCAGCCATTGCTTTAAAAATAGCTTGATGTCTATCATCATAAAAATCATCTTCGATTGTTTTATTTAGAATATCAATACACTTATCCTTTGATATTAACATTGCACCAAGCAATGATCTTTCAGCTTCTATATCATGAGGATATTCTCGATTTGCCATACTTCTCTCCTATTGCTCTTTTAAATGAACATTAACTGTTGCAGTTATTCCTTTATATAAATCAACTTTTAACTTAGCATACCCAAGTGCCCCAATTGGATGAGCATCAATAAATTTTCTTTTATCGATTTTAATATCATATTTATCTCTTAATTGTTCCACTACCTGTTTAGTAGAAACACTTCCAAAAGTTTTTCCATCTTTACCTGATTTTAAAGTAAATTCTAGAGTTATTGCCTCAATTCGTTTTGCTAATTCTTTAGCTTTAGCTTGATTTTCTAAATCTTGTTGATGTGCAGTTTCTTTTTCCTGTTCAACAATTTTACGGCTAGTATCAGTTTCCAATACAGCCAGCTTATTTTTAATTAAAAAGTTTTGCCCATAACCATCTGCAACTTTAACAGTATCTCCTTTTTTACCTAACTTCTTTACATCTTGTAATAAAATAACCTTCATTATTCACTCTTCCTTTCATCTAAATACGCATTTATAGCTTCTTCTAATAAATTAATTGCTCTTGTAACTTCTTCTGTTTTTAACTGACAGGCCGCCATTGAAAAGTGTCCCCCACCACCAAGTCTTTCCATAATTAACTGAACATTAATATCTCTAGTACTTCGAGCACTAATTGAAACTTCCTCTTTACCGGTCTTTCCAACTATAAAGACTGCCTTTACACCACTAATTCCTAACAGCTCATTTCCAGCCTTTGCCAGTAATGTTCTACTATATATTTTATCCGTCTTACCAAAAGCAATCAAGATATCATTTCCATATCGATATGCTGTTTGAGTAATCGATAATTTTGTTAACGTCGTATCATAATCATCTTCCAAATATTTATATGCTTCACTAACATTAGCCTGTAATTCCTTTAACTTAGCTGCAGCTTGAAAAGTTCTTGTTCCTACTCTCGTTCTAAAATAATTTGTATCAATCAACATACCTGTATACATAATTGTTGCTTCCCGCTCTGTTACACATATGTTTTCTTTTTGATATTCAAATAATTCCACGATCAGCTCAACAGTTGATGAAGCCGCCGGCTCCAAATAAGTTAAAAGAGGTAATTCAATAAATTCTTCACCTCTGCGATGATGATCAATAACAACTTTATTTTTTACTAAATCTAATATATTATAATCAATTGCTAATGATGGCTTATGGTTATCTACAACCACTAACAAAGTATTAGACTGACATAATTCTTGTGCCCTTAGCGGTGATACAAATACACCACGATATCTCTCATCATCTCTAAGACTCGTTGCAATAACCTTTGTTTTTTCTTCCAAAGAATTATAATCAATAATAATGGATACTTCCTTTTCATACGCCTTACACATCGCATACATAGCGATAGAAGCACCAAAAGAATCAAAATCTGATTGTTTATGTCCCATAATAAGTACATTATCTGATTGTTTTATTATACTTGCTAAAGTTTGAGCAATGATTCTGGCCCTGATCATACTAGATTTTTCATAACTTTCACTATTTCCCCCAAAATAGCGAATTGGTTCATCATTTGATTTTACAGTAACCTGATCGCCACCCCGAGAATATGCTAATGATAAAGCTGAAAAAGCCAGTTCGTCAAGTTCTCGTAAAATATTACTGCCACGGCCAATTCCAATTGATAATGTCATTACCTGACCTAATTGTTCAGCCTGTTCTTTGAAAAAATCTAACAGCTTAAATTTATCCTCAACCTGTTTACGATAAGTACGCTCATTAAAAACAGCTATATATCCATCACTTTTATATCTTTTCAATACTACTCCATTTTCTTTTGCCCAATCAAGAATGATTTGTCTTGCTGTTGATTGAATAGAAGCAGCCATCTGTTCATCTGCCTGCTCAATTGATTCTTCATAATTATCGATCGTAATATAAGCTACACAGATCTGCTGATCTTCAAACTCTTTAGAAATACCAACATAATCACTGACATCTTTAAGATAAAGAATTCTATTTTCTTTACTGTTATACGCTTCAAATTTACGCGAATTAATATCAATGATTTTTATATCATCATCTTCAAACAACGATGCCAATAGCGGCTGCCACTCCAACAACTTTTTTCCTACAATATTTATTTTCATTTCTGTAAATAGATCACTTATCCATGAAATATTTCGATTTTCATCATATTTTATTAATCCTATACCACCAAAAATAAACGCATTTTTTGCCTCATCATTCAAAATTTCACTAACACTTAAATTATTTTCATTTATTAAACTGGTTGCATAAAAAAGCAAACCAAAAATAATAATATTTTTAATCGAAATATATATAGCCAACACTAAAGATATCCGACTCGAAAAAAAGATATAGCCTAACAGCCCTACAACTAATTCAATTAATAACAAGATTATAATCCCGTTTCTAAGTCGTGCCATCTTTACTGTCATTTTAATCACCATCCCATTAATAATTTTATTATACCTTAATTTTATTTTCTTTTCATCATTTTACTTACTACGATATCTGAATATACTCTTATAACATATGATTCACAAATAAACATAAACAGCCATAATAAAACAAATGCCATTTCTGGTACAAATATATTTTTTAACCCTGGAATCATTCCAATAATACTACTATATATCTCTAAACCTTCTTGATACACATTAATTCCTAGAAGTCCGCCTAATAAAAAGAAAATCAAAAAATTTTTTATAGCTGAAATAATCATTAACCCATATTTAGAAAAACGTTTAGACTTTTTACTTCGTAAACAATAGCCATAAAATACTCCCATAATTAATGTAGCAGCAGCATAAAGTGTAAAAAACATTTCACCAACCAAAAATAATACTACAAAAGTTACTGCCAAAACACTTAATCCTGCCTTATAATCATATAAATAAGTATAGTATGTTAATCCTAAAACCATTATATAAGCAAATATAATATCAAAAATACTACCTGTATATATATTAATAATACCTAATACCCCAAATAATGATGCCAACACTGCTCCTTGAGCCATTATTCTAACTTTACTTCCACTCATACCTTCCTCCATTATATCAAAAGTGTATTTAAGAAATATTTGTGCGTCAATTTATCAAATAATAACATATTAATAACTTATATTCAATTATCATATCTCCAACAAATTTAAACATCTTAATCTGTATTATTATAGATACTTTTGTTTTTTTCTTTAATATTTATAATCATCTATCTTATTATTACAACAAATTCTATTTAAACCTGATAATTGTATAAGCAAATATATATTTCCTTACAACTTTTAATTAATAATAATTTTATGATCCCTGCACGCAAAAACAATATATATTAAACCATAAAAAGATTATCCCTTCAACGCATATCATATATAAGAGGACTTTTAAACCAACTTAGGACTACTATTTTATTGTATAATATTTTTATTTTAGTTTATAATAATAAATAGACGCAACTAAGCCTCTCCCAGTTGCGTCTTTTATTATTTTATTAACATTGAATATAGCAACATTAATAACAAATAATTAATATTATTCATATAAAATTAATTGTTTTTCAATTTATAATCAATATATACAGTCATGAAGAATTTTTATCCTAAGACTAAAGCTTTATTATTGCAACATACATAACATACGATAACAATAAAATGAAAAGTTAGATAATTATCTAACTTTCCTCAATAACTCCCATTAATTCTAAGATTCGATTTAAATCTTTAGTATCAGCATATTTAATTGTTACAGATTTTTCATCAACCTTTATCTTAGTTCTAAATTTTTTCCGTAACAATCCCTCAACATAAGTATATTCTTTTGGTTTCTCTACTTTAGGACGATCTTTTCGCCTATTTCCTAGTTCAATACCCTTAACAATATTTTCAATATCACGAACCGATAATCCTTCATCTATACATCTTTTAGCTAAACTCTCAGCTTTTTCTTTTGGTAAAGTTATTAAGCATCGAGCATGTCCCATTGTTATCTTACCCTCTAAAACATAGTTTTGAATCATTTCTGGTAACTGCAGTAATCTTAAAGTATTAGCAATATAACTTCTAGATTTACCAATCCGTTTAGCAAGCTGATCCTGGGTAAGTTCTAACTTTTCCATCATTGCCTGATATGCATTTGCTTCTTCAATTGAATTTAGATTTTCTCTTTGAATATTCTCTAATAATGCAATTTCCATCATTTGCGTATCAGTAAATTCAACGATTATTGCTGGTACCTCAGTTAATCCAGCAATTTTAGCTGCCCGACATCTTCTTTCCCCAGCAACGATTTCATATCCCTGAATTGACTGTTTTAAAATAACTGGCTGGAATATTCCATGTTCTTTAATTGAAATTGCTAATTCCTGCAGCTTTTCTTCATCAAACAATCGACGGGGCTGATAAGGATTAGGACGAATTTCGTCTAATCCAACTTTTACTTGTTTAGATTCAGGTGTATTTTTTTCAATATCATCAATTAAAGTTGAAATGTCCCCTCCAAAAATTGCATCTAAACCTTTTCCTAGCTTTTTATTTTTTATTGCACCACTTTTTTTAGCAGCAGTTTTCTTAGTTGTATTACTTGGCATTACGTTTACACACTTCCTTTGCAAAATCTCGATATGCTCGAGCACCTTCAGAATTATTATCATAATCAAAAATAGCTAATCCCTCTGATGGTGCTTCTGATAATTTAACATTTCTGGGAATTGCTGTTTTATAAACTTTTTCCTTAAAATACTTACGAACTTCTTGAGATACTTCAACCCCTAAATTAGTTCTTTGATCCAGCATTGTTAATAACACACCCTCAATTGTTAATTTTGGATTAAACACGCTTTGAGTCAACAATACTGTATTTAATAACTGTGTTAATCCTTCCAGTGCGTAATATTCACACTGAACTGGAATTAAAACTGAATCACATGCAGTAAGTGCATTGGTATTCAACAATCCTAATGCTGGAGGACAATCAATAATTATATAATTATAATTTTTTTTGACAGTATCTAGTGCTTTTTTTAAACGCTGCTCACGTCCTCGTTTGACATTAGCTAGTTCTAAATCTGCTCCTGCTAAATCAATACTTCCTGGTGCTACATCTAGTTTAGCTATATATGAAGGTATAATTACATCTTTCATATCACATTCTTCAACAATAATATTATAAGTAGATAACTCAATGTTATCACGATCAATTCCAATTCCTTGAGTAGCATTAGCTTGAGGATCCATATCGACTAGAAGTACCCGATTTTTAGTATTTGCTAATGCCGCTGCTAAATTAATACTGGTTGTTGTTTTTCCAACACCACCTTTTTGATTTGTAATCGCAATTATTTTCGTCATTATTTACCCTCCTTTAAGTACTTCTTACCAATAGTTTCCCCTAACTTAACTACTGTTTCTTTATCTTTTTTTGTATTTTCCAAAATATCATTATCAATAACTGCCTGATTTTCCTTCAATAAAATAATCACTGTAGATCCACCAAATTCAAAATATCCTTTTTCCTCACCTTTAAGACAATATTTTTTATTATGATTAACAATTTTTCCAACCATCATTGCCCCAACTTCCATTTGAATCATCACTCCAAAATTTTTTGACTCAATGACTGTATAGTTTCGACTATTCTGTTTATAAATTGGATAATAATCATTAGCTATAGGATTAACTGTATGAAACTTTCCAGGTATATATTTACTTTTTATGATTTTTCCGTCATCAATAAAACTATAACGATGATAGTCATCAACAGTTAATCTAAAAATCATACAATAACCATTTAAATAATCGTTGGCTAATTTTTCATCATTCAATAAATCAGTTAATGAATAGACGGTATTTTTAATCGTAAAATGGCTGTCAGTATTAATTTTATAACAAGATAATTTAGAATCCGCTGGACTAATCAAAACATTATCATCTATTAAAAAGGGTCTCTTACCGTCAAGTATTTTACGCGTAAAGAAATCATTATAGCTAACATAATCTCTTTTTTCATATTGGCTCATATCAATTTGATTTGCTTTTACAAAAGAATTGATTCTACGTTTTGATAAACCTGAACTCATATACCAGCCGCCAATATTACTTACAAATCTGCAAACAAGAACTTTTAAAGCACATCTTCCAAGAAATGTGCCATAAAGTTTTTTTAATAAATTATTCTGACTCTCTCCACTGGTTATAACATTTCCCAAACGATCAACAACTATCATTTCATCACCACAATCTGAATTAATTCCACAATAACAAGTATTCCCAGTGCTACCAATCCCTTTGACTGAACCTTAGGAACCTTAAAATCTACAATAAATAAAATTCCAGTAATTAACATTAATGTTCCATATATATAAGACAACTCAAAAATCACATACCGTAAGGCATATGCCATCGGTAAAATAAATGATGATGTTGTTACTGGCAAACCCTGATAATACTTTCTTTTTTCATTACTTTCCTTTTGTCTTGTTTCCTCTTGCACATTAAAATAAGCCAATCTTATCACTGCTGCTAAAACATAAAATATTTCAATTGCCAGCCATCCCATCGAACTTAAACCAACATTATATCCTAGAATAGATGGAAATACACCAAAAGCAACTAAATCACACAATGAATCAATCTGAATTCCAAAACGTTTTTCCTCATCAGTACGATTTTTCTTACTGCGTGCCACCATTCCATCAAAAGTATCACAAATACCACACATAATCAAACAAATAAAAGCCCACTGATACAATCCATTAAATGACAGATGAATTCCAGCCATTGCAAATATCAATGATAAATATGTAAGAATAACCGTATAACTATAATAACCGATCATTTTTTCTACTCCCTAATAAATTTTTCAACAAAAACAGTATAGCACATATTTAGCTAATAAGGTACATTAATCTAAATTTTGTATCTCAAATAATAGTTTAAATAATAATAACATTATTTAAAAACTACCTAATTAAAGGTAGTTTTATTACAAGCTGGACACATTTCTATATTTAACCTTTTTGATAATAACGACTTCCACTATATAAAACGATTTCCCGTTTTTTTAAAGTCATTTGAACATCTATTATTCTTTGATTTGAAGACCCTTTAAATCTTAATTTACGATCTTTTAACTCATCAATAAAAGGACCATCTACTAATATATCTATATACGATAATATCTCTTCATCAAATTTTTCTATCTCTTCATATAGAAAAGATGTATAAAGCCATATCGTTTTATTTTGACAGCACTGCTTAACCTTTTTCAATAATTTAGATACATCTTTGCGATTTTCTGGTTCTAATGGTTCGCCTCCAAGAACTGTTAATCCCACAATATGCGGCTTATTTATTAACTCAATCAAAATCTTTTCAGTATTTTCATCAAATTTTTCACCACCATTAAAATCCCATGTTTCTGGATTAAAACAATTAGGACAATGACGATGACATCCCTGGACATATAACGAGACTCTTATCCCCTCACCATTAGCAATATCAGTTTCCCTAATTTGAGCAAATCTCATTATTATTCACCAAATAAATGATTATCCAAATGTACAAAACGTTCTGCAATCTCTTGTGTTCTACCCTGATTCCAGAAATTATCACCTAAATACCCACAAGTACGACGGCATACATTCAATGTCTTATGATTACGATTTCCACAGTTAGGACAGTACCACTCACGATTTTCATCTAATAAAATTTCTCCATCAAAACCACATTCCTGACAATAATCAGATTTCGTATTAATTTCTGCATATTGAATTGTTTCGTACATATAATCAATCAAATCAGAAAGTGCATCTAAATTTTCAGACATATTAGTTACTTCAACATAACTGATTGCCCCACCTGAAGAAACTTTTTGGAACTTAGCTTCCACTTCTAATTTTTTAAAAGCATCAATATGTTCTTTTACATTAACATGATATGAATTAGTTAAATAGTCTTTGTCCGTAATTCCTTTTACAATTCCAAAACGTTTTTTTAATGCTCTAGCAAAAGTATATGTAGTAGATTCTGCTGGTGTTCCATATAAACCAAATCCAAGTCCTGTTTCTTCCTTCCAGCTGTCACAAGCTGTTCTTAAACGTTCCATAATCTTAGTTGCTAACTCATTACCTTCTTTTGAAGTATGTGTTTGACCTATTAATGCTACAACACATTCGTATAACCCGATATATCCAAGTGAAATTGTTGAATAACCATTTTCTAACAATTTATCAATTTTTTCTCCAGATTTTAAACGAGCCAGAGCCCCATAACGCCAATGAATTGGACTAACATCTGCTAATGTTCCTTTTAAACTTTCATGACGTAATAACAAAGCTTCTTTGCATAATTCTAATCTCTCATCTAAAATTTTCCAAAAATTATCAAGTTTATGGTTAGCTGATAATCCGGCATCCGCTAGATTTAAAGTAACAACCCCCTGATTAAATCGTCCATACCATTTATATTCACCATTTTCATCCTTCCAAGGTGATAGGAAACTTCGACACCCCATGCATGGGAATACTTGTCCTTCATAATTCTCCCTCATCACTTTAGCAGAAATAAAATCTGGCATCATTCGTTTAGAAACACATTTAACAGCTAAATCTGTCAAGTAACGATATTCACTATCTTGAGGCACATTATTATCATCTAATACATAAAGCAGCTTAGGGAATGCAGGTGTTACATAAGCTCCAACAGGATTTTTCATTCCAACATAACGCTGTTTTAATGTTTCTTCAATAAGCATTGCTGTTTCTTTAATATATTCCGGCTCTTCTCTTAAGTACATAAACACTGATAAAAATGGCGCTTGTCCATTAGTAGTAGAAAATGTATTAATTTGATACTGAATAGTTTGAATTCCAGCTTTTATTTCATCCTTTAATCTTGTTGTTGCAATTTTTTCCACTTGTTCATCTGTATACTCAATACCGATCAAACGCCCTTCATAACGAACATTACGCTGATGTTTTTCATAACTCAATCTGACATATGGTGATAAATGAGCTAAAGAAATTGTTTGTCCTCCATATTGACCATTAGCAACCTGCTGAACAATTTGGGTTGCAACAGTACAAGCGGTTTGTAACGATTTAGGTGTTTCAATCAATTTATCATTGATCACAGTTCCTTTAGCAAACATATCTTTTAAGTTTACTAAATCACAATTATGCATTTTCTGAATATAATAGTCCATATCATGAAAATGGATAATTCCATCATCATGAGCTTGAACGATTTTTGGAGGCAATAATAGTCTACGACAATAATCTTTAGAAAATTCACCAGCAATTAAATCTCTTTGCGTTGCTAAAACAGTCGCATCTTTATTAGAATTTTCTTCCATCGCCTCTTTATTAGTTTGATTTACAATTCCATAAATCTCATTATCAATTGTATTAGTTTCACGTTGGAACTCTCTTACTTTTCGGTATCCTTCATAGGCTTTAGCGGTTAAAATTTGACCTTTTTCAATTAGTTTTTCAAATACCTGCCCTTCAATACGATAAATTGAAATATTATTTCCATCATACTTATGCCACTCTTCTATTTCTACAGCAATATCATGAGCACACTTTTCATCAACGATTCCACTTCCACACTTCATGGCTTTTAATATCGCATTTTCTATTTTTTCAGCATTAAACTCAACTTTTTGTCCATCTCTTTTTACTACTTTCATACTACATTTTCCCTCCTAAAAGAATCTATTTCTATCGTATCAAAAATTAACTGAATAGGAAAATAAAATGCACCATTACTGTCATCTTATCTTCAAACAATTACTAATTATAACTGAAATTATGATGAATTTCTTCATTTTTAGAAAATTAGTAAATAAAAAATACAAACTGCTTATCTTACTTTACTTTATCATGTTGTTTTTTCCTAAAAATAAAATAATCACAAATATCCTGTTTAAATTAACGAAACAGATTTTAACAATTATATCAAAATAAATCAATATTTAGATAATCTTAAGTTCTTTTAAGAAAGGTTTTATTCTATTAATTTATTATAGTGGTACAATTAAAATATGAAAAAATTCATAATTATATGTTTAATATTACTTTGTGGCTGCACAAACACTAATGTCAAAACACAGCTAACAAAAAATCAAGATTTATTTGATAAAATTAATTTTTCTAATTATCAAAATATCATGATTGTAGCACATCCTGATGATGAAACAATTTGGGGAGGTGTCCATCTTTTACAAGATGATTATCTTGTAATCTGTCTAACTAACAAAAACAATCATACTCGTGCTAAAGAATTCTATAAAGTTATGAACCAAAGCCATAACACTGGAATTATCCTTGATTATCCTGATAAAACTAATGGCAGACGTAATAATTGGAAAAAGGTTTATCATGAAATTGAAGCTGATTTAAATTACATATTATCTAACCATTCATTTTCAACAATAGTTACCCACAACCCTAAAGGCGAATATGGTCACGAACACCATAAAATGACTAGCTCAATTGTTACTTGTATTGTTAAAGATTTAAATATTACTAACAGCTTAAACTATTTTGGACGTTATTATAAAAAAAGCAGTCCAATTTTACCGTTGAAACACATTTATGATGATAATCTGCTTAAACAAAAAAATCAGTTAATTTCTAATTACAGCTCACAGAAAAACGTATGTAATAATCTAAGTCATATGTTTCCATATGAAAATTGGATCAGTTATAATGACTGACGTTAAATATGTTTTTTTATTTATATAAAAAGTCTAAACTATTAATTCTTAGTATATGCTAAGTAAAATAATATTTAGACTTTTTTATTGAGGTAATTTGTTAACATCAAACCAATTATTTGGAAATCCTAATGAAGATAGAATTTTATTACATTCTATTGTTGCAAGTTTTTTATTCAATTCCTTAACACGCTTCCTAATTGTATTATGTAATTGTCCATATTGATTTTTTGATAAAAAACATTGTAAAACCAAAAATACATTATATACATCCTGTCTAGGGGAGTTATTATCAATATTATATTTTCCATGTAATTCTTTTATATACATTGTATTTCTTCTACACTTAAATCCTAATAATCTATTATTATGAGCAACGATATTTCTCAACTCAACAATATTGTTTAAAAAAGAAATTAATTGTTTAGATTGCAATAAACATTTATCTAAGCTTAAATTATCTGCCAGAAACACACTAAAATCTTTAGCTATACGATTTTGAATAGAAGGCTTTAAATATGTATAAAATCTTATTACCTCACCAAAACACATGTAATTTATTACTATCCAAAACGGTACTTTTCCATAATTAATCAAGTAATGTTTAATAGCATTATCATCTTTCTTTTTATTATATTTATTTATAATCCCGCTCATTTTAGATATTAAGTTTGTGACTTGTAACATATCATTCGAATTATAATTAGTAGCAACTAAATATGCATAATTATCTAAACTATATTCCTCAGAAAACCTATATGCAATAATAGATTTTAAATGTTTTTCAGCCTCAATAACAAATTTAAATAAAACACCTTTTAATTCTTTATCAAAAAAATGAACATGGGTAATCTCATCAAAATTTGTTCCTCTAATATATATATCATCATGATCGATAAAAAACTTACCATAACAATTAATAACATTATAATAATTATTATTTAATAAATACAACTTTGCTTTATCTGGATCTGAAAATTCCACTCCTCTTCTTTTTAATAAATCATATTGTTCATCTAAAGTTTTAAACGGTTTTGTTTTCATTATATACTCCTTTTAATACAAAAACCTCCTCATAGAATGAGAAGGCTTTGCGCAAATAGGCTCCATAGAGTATCTATCGCTGTATCGTATTAACATTTTATAATGTTCTGTTTTATTTGTCAATACTCCTTATAAACAAAAACCTCCTCATAGAATGAGAAGGCTTTGCGCAAATGGGCTCCATAGAGTGACCAATGCTACTTTTATTCTATGACTAAAATATAAGAATTATTCTTTTATATTAAAATTTTATCATAGTAGTTCAACAATGTAAAAGTTATATGAACAACATATATAAAAACTCGTTATTTTATTTAATTTTAATAAGAGAAAATTAAATTTATAAATAATCTTTGTACTATTTAATAAAAAAGAGTGTTATTTTATAACACTCAATAATAATAGTTACGATCATATGTAGGATATTTACGTTTTAAAACCATATAAACAACAACCAGCACTATACCTATTACACCACAAATCAAACCTGAAAGATGTAAACTATCTACTGGAATATCAATACTCATGCCTAATATCCTCATTCCAATAGTAAATTCCATGGCATTAATTACTAAAGGTAAGAATAAACCAATAATTATTCCTGAACTCAATGAACTAATTCCACTATATAAAGTCCATTTAAAATATGATTTATTAATTACACCTAATAGTATAATAATAACTATTAAACTAACTATACAAATTACTCTAGTCAAAATATCGCTTAAAGTACTATATGTTTTAATAAATTGTTTTGTTTTAGGGGGAGCTGTCTGTATCTTTTCAACTGTATTTTTTATCTTATTTTGTAATGTACTATTTTCATCAGCTAATTTAGTTTGAATTCTATCTATTTGTTCTTGAGAAATCTCTTTTCCAATTGCTTCTTCGATTTCAGGAATACTTTTATCTAAAGCATTTGATAGTTGAGATAATATATCTGCAACTTTCACTTCACTACCATTATTAATAGATTCTGTTATCTGCTCTAACAAATCTCCTGTAACATTATTCAATGTATCATTATTTTTGATTATATCTTCAACCTTATCAATAGTTTCACTACTCACATCAGGGAATGCACTATTTAAAACCTCTTTGATTCCAGTACTTGCTTCTTGAATAACAATTGCATTTGTTACTGTCTTTGTTGACATAGTTCGAATTGATAAGTTTACACACAATAATATAATTACTGGTATCATAATAATTGTTAAAAGTATATTTAAAAACTTTTTCATTCCATATACCTCCATATCCTCTAGATAATCTAATTATAATTCCTTTTACCTCTTAAGTCAAAAAAGAGAGTTACATCCTCTCTAATTATAACCTTGTTTACGATTACTATCTTTAACGATATAAATAGGTCGAGCTTTATTTTCCATATAATCTTTAGATACATATTCTCCCAATATTGCAATTAACAGCATTTGTGTACCACTTAAAAATAAAATTAAACAAACTATCGTTGTATAACCACTAACACTATTTCCAAATAACAAAGTTGATATTGCAGTATAAAAAGATAAAATTATCGATCCAATAAACAAGAATACTCCAAAAACACCTGCTAATTTTAATGGTGCTGTAGAAAAAGAGAAAATTCCTTCTAATGCATAAGAAAACAAACTCTTAAAATTCCATTTAGTACACCCTGCCGCCCTTTCAACATTACTAAAGGGTATCCACTTAGTCTCAAAACCAACATAAGAAAACAACCCCTTCATATAACGATTATATTCTCTTATTTCTAAAATTGAATTTACCATTAACCTGCTCATCATCCTAAAATCACCAGCACCATCAGACATATCTAAATTTGACAAACGCTGCATAATTTTATAAAAAGACTTACTCAAAAAATTACGCAAAACACCTTCACCATCACGATCCATCCGTTTCCCTGCACAACAATCATATCCTTCCTGACTAACTGCATAATACATAGGTGCTAATAATTTTGGAGGATGCTGTAGATCCGCATCCATAATAACACAATAATCGCCAATAGATTTTTCTAACCCTGCAAACATAGCAGCTTCTTTGCCAAAATTACGAGAAAATGAATAATAATTACAGTGTGTATCAAGGGCACAAATATCTTTTAATAAATTAATCGTGTGATCACTGCTGCCATCATCAATAAACAATATTTCATAATCAATATTTTCAATTTTTTCTAATTCTTTACTTACTTCCTGATGAAACAATGGCAATACATCTTCTTCATTATAACAAGGTACAATAACACTAATTTTGTCCATACTCATGACCTCCCTTTACTGCAAAAATCTTAAATTTACATAAGCTATAATTTGATACAACTGTAATTACACTAACTACTATCTTAGAAAGCATTTCATTAGCACCCAACAATTGAATAAATCCAAATAACAGGACGCTTTCTACTACTAATGTTCCTAAACGTAATATAAAAAACTGATAAGCTTCCCTTCCTGCTTCATTTACACTTTTAAAAACATAACGTTTATTAGCCCAGAAAGCAAAGATTACTGCTCCTATCCAGGAAACAATATTTGCAATTAACCACCCTTGACCAACAATCCTAATTGCAGTCCAAAATATAATAAAATTAACTGCTGTGGTACAGCCGCCTATAAATATATAACTAATCAGCTCTTTTAATTCCTCTTTCATTCTTTTTCCATCTCCCTTGAAATACTACCAGCACGATACCTGCTCCACTCAATCCTAAACCAATATCTTTCATTGGAGCTTTAAACATAATTTTAACCTGATGTTTTCCTTTAGATATTTTAGCCCCTAAAAATGCTTTATTAACACATTCATTCTTTACCTTTTTACCATCGATCAATACCGTATATCCATTTTGATAAGTAAATGATGTTACAAGATATCCATCTTCTTTTACATTTATTGTCCCGTTTGCTAGAGCATCTTTTTGATGATAAGTCCCCTTAAAAGCATCAATCTCTTGATTACGATTTTTTATAACATCATAATCAACCATATGAACCCTTATATTAGATAAATCATATCTTCCCTTTGAAAACTCAACTTCTAGTTTATCTAATATATCATTTTGACTTAATATATATGTAAAATGTGTATTGTGATTGGGATAAGGTGCGCTGACTGCTGATAATTTATTTTTAATACCATTAATTGTGACACTTGTATCAGTATCTTTAATTAATTTTACTTTTTTTAAATCAAACTCAATAATTAAAATCTTATCTTTTAAATTCTGGTTAATATTTAATACTAGATTAGATTTTTTCTTTGTATTTATACGGTAACCATTATTTAGTTTAACTATCCCTAAATATTCACTTTTATTATCTATTGTTGTTTTTAAATCAATTGTCTCTACTTTACTTTGATAATTTTTCTGATTAGTTTCTACAATCGTATTATTGTAGATCGTATCTAATGTTTCAGGAAAATTTAGTTTATCAAATTCATTTTCGTTGTAAATGTCATTTGAAGCATATATTAATGGTAGAACATCATTATTCTGATACACATTTTTTTTTATTTCCTGATAACCGATAGGAACGATTTTCTCACTATATATTGTTTTTACTGACATCATTCCCTGAAAAAAAATATTAGAATTAGATAAACACGCTACTCTATTTCTGATACTAATTGGATTATTAATAATATCATAATAAAATTGATTATATCGTGGATTACTAATTGAACTGTAAATAGAAGTTCTATATATATCATTCTTTACTTGATTTACAGTATTTAAGGATTCTTTGAAAATATCATTGCGGCTATCTTGATCAACTTTAATATCTTTTATCTTAGAAACCTGCTGATATGTCTTTGTTGAAACAAAACTCTCTGTTTGATTATCAAAATAACTTATCATTAGAGGAGTAATCATTAAAAGTAAAACTGTATTTTTTGTAAACTTTAAATATAATAATATTCCAATCATGCATATTATCATATCTAAAATAACTAATGGCTGACTATAAAATACTAATACTGGTAAAAGTAATAAAATAATTATTTTTATATCTAATTTTATTGACTGTTGTTTAAAATATTGTAGAACATAAATAGTTAAATATATTATTAAAGGTATTAATGGAATTAATATTTTAGCTCGTGGATACAAAAAACCATTTAGGACAAAGGAAAAAAACGGAATAAATAAAAGTAGTAATAGCCAGATACTTAAATAGCGTACTTTCTTTATCTTTAACCCTAATACTAATCCAACCCAGGCAAGATATCCAAGACCACACCCATAATGATCATATAATAAAGATTCAAAATTTAACCTTGGGACTAGCAAACTTATTAAATTAATTGAAGTATTCTTACTTTGATGATTTTCCAGCATTACATATGCTGTAGGGAGTAACAAAACACCACAAATCATTACTGCGATTATTAACGGTTTTAAAAAAAGAAATATTTCTTTTAACTTTAATTTTTTTTCAAGCTTAAATATTTCAAAACAATAATAACTAAAAATCACTAACAGAGCTGAAATACTAAAAAAATAACTATTCGTAATTATTCCTACAACTGAAACAATTAATAAAATCACTTTCTTCTTTTCAATATATATATCTACTGCTATCAATGCTAGAATCAACATTGCCATATAATCAACAAACATTATTTGTCGATGACTTTGAAAAAGCAAAGAAGAAGATAGCAATAAAACTGCTCCAATTATGCATAACCAAGTATTAAATTGTTTGCGTTTCAACCAAAGGTAACATAAATTAATACTTAGAAGTATATTAATTATCATATAGGTAATTATTATATCTTTCATTTCTACTGATGGTAATAGACAGCTTATTAATACATCTATCCTTAATAAGCCATAATAAGATATGTTATATATATTTTGTCCAGCACCAATGTTAAAAGCAAAATCGGGGAAAATTGTTTTGTTTTCTAACATTACATTTCTAATGTAATCAGCCAGATTGACATGTTGCGAAAACCAATCTGTATTAGAACCAAAGATACTTGAAGAAGGCGTGATATAATAAATCATCACTATAGTTAAACATGTTAAAAATATAATTGGATAAATATTTTTTCTTTTCATTACTATCATTCTCCTGTTTAACATTATCTATCATCTTCCTTAAGAATAGCCTAAAGAACATCTAAATATTTCTTAATTTTTATTTTATTAATCTCTTAACAATTAATATAATGTATAATAAATACGAAAGTTGGTGAATATATGATAAATAATAAAATTTTAATTGCTGATGATAATCCTGAGATTCGAGAAATATTAAATGTTCTTTTATCTAGTGAAGGTTATGAGGTTATTGAAGCTAAAGATGGCCAAGAGGTAATCGATTTAATTAGTAAAGACATTGATTTATATATTCTTGATATTATGATGCCTGTTATAAATGGATATCAGGCATGTATTGAAATTCGTAAAAAATCTAATGCTCCAATTCTATTTTTAACTGCGAAAAGTCAAGAGAGTGATAAAACACTAGGATTTTCTAGTGGTGGCGATGACTACCTTTCTAAACCCTTTTCTTATAATGAACTAACAACTAGAGTTAAAGCATTACTAAGAAGATATTATGTTTATCAAGGAAAAGTTAATCATAATGATACTACTGAAAACAAAATTATATACAATAATATAGTTATTGATCCTAATAACGAAACAGTATTTTTAAATAATGAGCAAATAGAACTAACATACATTGAATACCAAATCTTATACCTGCTTTTAAGCAATCGTAAACATATATATTCTACCCAGGTCCTTTATGAAAATATATGGAACGAACCATATTATTACAGTGCTAATAATACTATCATGGTACATATTCGAAATTTGCGAAAAAAGATCGAAAGTGATCCTCAAAATCCTAAAATAATTAAAACTATTTGGGGTAAGGGATATCGCTGTGATTAAATACTTTTTTAATAAATTAAGTATTCAGATAAGTGCTGTTATTATTTTATTTGGAGGCCTTGGTATAACTATTTTCTGTTTTTTGTATATGGAAAGAGAAAGTTTTTTTGAATTCACTCAAAATTTAGGAATTATTTCTGAAAATACAGAAGCTTATGCAATTAATATTGAAAACCAGTTAATTGATAATAATGTTTCAATTAATGACGTTGAAGAAATAGATAAAATTTTAGGGGTAAGTGAAATTTATAGTGTAAATTTATACAATAAAGCTAATAATCTTGCAATAACAGGATCCTTTGCAACCACGCTAGATAATCTTTTAATCGGTTATACCATTTATGATACTGATGCAATCTATAATAGTGAGGAATATCATACGGATATTGAATTAAAAGATGGAACAGTAGAAATGTATGTATATTCTTATGCTATTGCTAAACTGGTTGTTCCTTATCTTGTATTTTCTATCATCTCTGCTTTATCAGTCTTTTTGATCCCAACATATTTATTTATAAAAAGAAAGGTCCATTATATTGAAACTTTAAAAAATGATGTTACATTTATGTCTCAAGGTGATTTAAATCATCCTATTTCCATAAATAGTAATGATGAAATAGGTGAATTATCTAATCAAATCAATAATCTACGCTTAATTTTAAAAGACAATTTTGCTACTGAAGAAGCGAATCGCAAAGCTAATTATGAACTCGTAACTGCCTTGTCTCATGATCTTCGAACTCCATTAACATCATTAATGGGTTATTTAGATATTATTAGACTTAAAAAATATAAAAATGAAAAACAGTATAATCTATATCTTAATAATTCAATCGATAAAGTTAATCAAATTAATGAATTAGCTAATAAGATGTTTGAATATTTTCTCGTTTTTAGCAAAGAGCAGGATACTGAACTAACTAAGTTGTCTTTAGGGGTAATCTATGAATATATGATTGAAAATATTAATGTATTAGATGAAAATGGATTTATTGTTGACAAAAGTCTCCAGCCAGCAGATGCTTTTATTCGTGGAAATATAAATCTTATTAAAAGAATCATTAATAATATTTTTTCGAATCTATTAAAGTATGCCGAAGCTAGTCAGCCTATAAATATTAAAATGAGTACTGATGAAAATAATTTAAAGTTAGAATTTAAAAATCAAAAAAAATATACTACTAATTATATTGAAAGCAACCAGATTGGTTTAAAAAGTGTTCAGCAGATGTTAAAAATTCATGATGGTTCTTTTATGGTTGTTGATGATGAAAATGTGTTTAATATCACTATTACATTTCCTTTAATAAAATAATTAGTGTATAATGATGATATATTTTAATTGAGGTGACCATATGCAAACAATCGCAAAATTTGAAAAAGTATCAGTTAAACAATTTTTAAATGATTTTAAAGATAGTTTTCCTGAGTATAACGAAACAACAATAAATGAAATTTATGATTCATTAAAATTACCTAAAAGAGCTACAGTAGGATCAGCCGGATATGATTTTTATACTCCGATTGATTTTATTTTAAAACCTAACGAAACTATCAAGATTCCTACCGGAATTAGAGTTTCTATTAGTGAAGGATGGTTTTTAGCAATCTTTCCAAGAAGCGGTTTAGGTTTTAAATATCGTTTACAATTAAATAATACTGTAGGTATAATTGACAGTGATTATTACCATAGTGATAATGAAGGACATATTTTTATTAAAATCACTAATGACAGTAATGAAAATAAAACGGTAGAAATAAAAAAAGGACAAGGATTTGCCCAAGGAATATTTATGCCTTTTGGTATTTGTGAAGATGATGATACAAATCAACAGCGTAATGGTGGATTTGGTTCAACAACTAAATAAGGTTATTAGAGGTGAAGAAATTCACCTTTTTAAATATTTATCAACAGCTAAATATATTTCTTTTGCTCGCGAATGAGCAATTTCAAAGTTCCTGTATGTTTCATCTATGTTAATAATGATCTGTTGATGATTATATTTTAATATATGATTTACATTAATGATACTATCACGATTAACCATAATGAAACATGAATTTAATTTCTTATAAATATCTTTTAATGTCTTTTCCATTAATCGCTCTTCTTTATTAGTAAATAGATATATTTTTCGATTAACCATCTTAATATATTTAATATTTTTTTGTTTAAATAAAGTAATATTATTTCCTGCTGTTTTTAAACTAACATATTCTTTTTCAAAAATCTTAAAACAATCTTTAATATCTTTAAGCAGCATTCTATCAATATCTTTTATGTCAATAAAATCATAAACATTAAGAAAATAAGAATTGTATCTTTTATATTTATCATTAGAAATAAAAATAATAATTATTTCTTTATTAAAAAAATAAAGTTCTTTAGCGATATTAGCTCCTGTACAACTAAAATCATCTAAATCGATTATTACTATTTCATAATTCTTTTTTTCATCTACTAATTCATCTAATTTAGATATTTTAAAAATTCGATAATCATAGTTTTCTTTAAATAATTCTTTTGAAATAAAATTATGAATAGCTTGATTCATCGGTTTTGATAATACTGCGATATTTATCATTTTTAATGTCCTCTCCCATATTTTTAAACATCATTTTTCTCTTTTTAAACATCTAATTATATAATTTATAAAAATTATAATATAATATAAGTATCTAACAAGTGACAAATGTCATATAATTACAATAGTTTTTATTCACTACAATACACTAATTATAAACAACTATAAATCATGGGGAAAGGATAAAGATATATTATGAAAAAATTTAAAAATATTTGTTTTATAACTATTTTAGTATTATTAGTATTTACTGGATTTAATGTTTGCCAAATAAATGCCCAGACTAAATCAGTTGAAAAATTCCATGCTATTTGGGATGCTTTTCATACTGCCAGAATGACATTAACAGCCTCTGGGGGAACAAAGTTTACTAGTGCCAGCTATAAAGAAGAACTGTCAGTAAGAGAAACTGAATTTAGAAAAAAATCGGGTGCAAAAATAAAAGATGAAGGAAGGACAGCCTATATTTCATACATTTTCTATGCAACATGTACTGATAAAATTGGTCAAAAACATGTATATGAAGACCCTACAACCCTAGAGGTTTATTGGAGCAATCCCAATTATCAATCAGTAACAGAAACTAAATAAAATTAAATAGTTGTTCATAATTGGGTATCTATATTTAGAAAGAGGGATTCTAATGATTAAATTAAATAATATAAAAATTAAGTATAATAACAATGTTATTATTAAACAAGGAAGCATCTCATTGTTTAATGGTGAAATTACTTGTATTAGCGGTAAATCCGGTTGTGGTAAAACATCATTATTATATTTGATCGGTTTACTTACGACAAAGCAAAATTATTCTTATTATCTGGATGATCATTTGATTGATCTTCATGATAATAAGAAAATTGAATTAATCAGACAAAATAAAATAGGTTTCATTTTACAAGATAATACGATTCTTGAAGATTTATCAGTGATTGATAACATCTTTTTTCATAATAATGATAATAAATTAGCTAATGAGTTATTATCATATTTTGATCTTATAACTAAAAAAGATGTTTATCCTAAAAACTTATCGACTGGTGAAAAAAGACGTTTATCAATATGTATTGCCTTAGCTAAAGAACCAGCAATTCTTATTGGTGATGAAATAACTGCTTCACTAGATCCTGAGCAAAAAAATAATGTTTTTCAAAAGTTAAAATATTATGCTTTAAAAAATAATATTTGTGTTGTTCTTGCTTCCCATGATGATATGATCATTAATAATTGTAATCATCTTTATGAAATTAGAAATCAAGAAATTATTGAATTAAGACATGTTTCATTATCAAAACCAGCTGTTTCAAAAAGTAAAGATCATGTCTACGATCTTAAAAAATATTTAAAAACATATCAGAAAAAACATTATTTTAACTATCTTATTTCAACCTTTTTGATTGCTCTAGCATTATTAATGTGCAGTGCTATTACCTCAACCTTTCATGCTATCGAAACTGATTTCAACCAAACTTTTGATACTTTATCACCTAAAAAAATTGGTATCGTTAAATTAAATGAAGAAGAGCTTAAAGAACATGAAGAATCTCCACAATCTTATGAAAATGAGATTCCCTACATTAGAGAATCATGGACAACATTAACTGATAAAGAAATCCAAGTTATTAAAGATCTTAAAAACGTTGAAGATATCTATCCCTATTATGAATTAGAATATTATACTGGCAGGGGTACTGTATATATAAATAAGAAATCATTTATTTTTCCAGAAAATACCCGTATTTCTTTACAACCATATTACCAAAATGAAAGTAGTTATGATTATCAAGATGATGGTATATATATAAGTCAAAGGTTTGCCGATGATTTTAATATTAAAGTTAATGATATTATCAAAATCCCTTTAACAGTAGGAATTGCTCAAAATATTGATTCTTCTATAGATAAAGTTATCTTGGAAACAAAAGTAATTGGAATTAAAAAAGACGATACTACTATTGTCAGTAGAAGTGAGAATTTAGAATATGTATTAGCATTAAACCCTTATTATTTAAAAATCAGTGATAAACAATTTTATGATCTGTACCAACAGATTACCCCAACACTGCCGCCGACAGGATCTTATATTATTTTTGCAACTAAAAATGAATATGTTCCTACAATTATAAATAACCTAAAGAAAACCTTTAATGAAGGTGAAATAGCTTATACTTATCCAATTTATAAAGAAATGGAAACAATGAAACAAAACCAATTGGGTACTGAATACTTAGTGGAAATTACTGTCAGTGCAATGATTATTGGGTTATTGACCCTTATTAAATATATTCAATTAAAAAATCGTCAAAACGAATTAAATATGTTAAGAGTCAATGGTATTTCCAATAAAAAAATAATGTCGGCTTTTTATCACGAATCACTGATTCAAAGTTTCAAAGTACTAGCAATAACAATGATCATCTATCTTTTTATTTCTTTACCAAATTTATTTTTAGAGATTAAATTTCCTAATTTATTAATGGAACTATCATTATATGCTCGTCTATCAACATTTGATTTTGCAATCTTAGTTATAATCGCTATCTTTTCCTTTACCGCTCCAACATATCTTGTTCTTCGCACAATCTTGAAAAAAGATATTACAACATTATTAAGGGAAACTTATGATTAAAATTGAAAATATTGATCTTGCTTATGACCAGACATTGATCAAAGATGGTCGATTATTATTAAATGAAGGACAAATTACTGTGCTTAGCGGAAATAGCGGCTGTGGTAAAACCACATTACTATACTTAGTTGGATTAATTAATACTAATTGGCAGTGTGATTATTATTTCTATGATAAAAAAATTAATTTACGAGATGAGCAGAATAATAGTTTATTAAGAAGATATTATATTAGTAATGTTCTTCAGGAATTCGATTTACTTGATGATCTTAGAATAGATGAAGTTCTTAAATCATTATCTTTATTAGCAAACCAAAAATATGATCCTGATAAAATTACAAATTTACTTTTACAACTTGATCTCGATATAAGTTTAAATACTCTTATTAAAAATCTTTCTACTGGGCAAAAACAACGTCTTAATCTTTTATTTTCCCTAATAAAAAAGCCAAAATTATTAATTCTTGATGAACCAGCAAGTGCTCTTGATAAAGAAAATACTAAACTTTTTATCAAGATTCTAAAAGAAATTACAATTAAAAATAATTTAATTGTAGTTATTGCCAGTCATGATCAACAGATAATCGATAATGCTGATGTAGTTTACCAAATTCAAAACCAGCAATTGAGATGTCTTAATCATGTTAATGAAGTTACCTCTACTTTAATTTATCAGAATGAATCAATTATTCCATTTTTAAAAAATTACATTATTAATCATTTAAAAAGCAAACAAAGTTTAATACTTTTACTTACTATTACAATAATTATTAATACTTGTCTTATTTTTCAAACATATTTTCAACAAACTCAAAACAACCAATTAAAAAACATTATTTTAATGGGTGGTAATGAATGTCTTTTAACCAAATCAGACAATTCTAAAATAAATAATTCTGAATTATTAAAATTTAAGAAACAGTATCGCTATTTAAAAGCTTATCCTTATACTAAAATAAAAACAACACTCGAAGATAATACCACAGTTACTTTAATTCCCTATTTTCCTGAACAAGATAGATTCACTGATGGTTTTTATGCAACATCTAAAGTATATGATAACTTAAAAGATAAAAAAGATTTTTCAATAAATATTAATAATAAAACAATTAAAATTAATAATTTAAAGAAATATCAATTTTCTCAAGATAAAATCATTTACTTAGATAATAATCTAATCAATGAATATCTAACCAATAATCAGTACCTTCTTATCTTTACAAATCCTGAAGATGTATTAGCTGTTTGTAAAAACAGCACTTATGGATGTACTCCTTTATTAAATAATTTAGATAGTCTATTACATCATTATCACAGTACTGGTATTTATTTAAATTTAATTTTAGGTTTAATTTATGCTCTTTCAACAGTATTATCATATATTATCCAGTTTCAACTGCTTTATCACACTCAAAAAAGATTAACTTTATTTAAAATACACGGT
Organism: Erysipelotrichaceae bacterium; assembly: GCA_021770925.1. Taxonomy (GTDB): domain Bacteria; phylum Bacillota_I; class Bacilli_A; order Erysipelotrichales; family Coprobacillaceae; genus Thomasclavelia. The sequence goes on from JAETPY010000005.1 coordinate 31,384, forward strand.
TTATCAATTAAACAATCTAATCTAATTTATGTAATTATTTTATTTTCACAATGCATATCAATTTCTGTAATATCATTAATTATTTCATCTGTCTCTACTAATTTTATCGATTCTTTATCAAAAATCTGTTTCTGTGTTATCATTACAGTTATAATCCCGCATCTTATTATAATTAATAAATTAACTAAAAAAAGGATAGTTAATGTAATAAGAGATTAAAAACTACTTAGATTGAGGTTCCCTATTTACAGGGAACCTCAACGTCTATCCAAATACTATTTTTAATTATATTCATACAGATTACTAATACAATTTTTACCTGTTATATAAAAACCATCGATAAGTTTAATCCATATTCAGTAGGAATGAGTAAGTCGCATATCATAATCACCATAGAAATATTGTTATCATATTTTGCTTTGCAAGATTATAATTCCTGCTTGGCGATATAAATAATTAGGTCCCTCTTTATTTCGTTCAACCCAATCACATTATCCGCATTCAAAGCTGAAAAGTCCTCTACTATTTCTCCATTCTTTTCATAATATATCCTTGTTCTTATTCCTTTTATAACAGCAGTAAAAAATAATATTTCAGGTATACATATTCTTGAAACAATCGATACTTAACTGATTTCAAATACAGTTAATTTCTACTATTGTAATAATATTATTTAAAATCATATTTTCTATTTTTACATCAAGCTTAATATTGCCATACTCTAGAGACACCTATCTTTTCCACAATTTTTTCTTGTGACATTCCAGCTTGTTTAAGAGTTATTTTCAATTTTTTACAACTCTTTAAAAAAAATAAGGAGAGGACTTTATTAATAAAGTATCTCCCTTTAATCGCTTTTATTAATTATTTGCAAACTGAGAATTATATAGTTTCTCATATACCCCTTGTTTAGCTAATAACTCCTGATGAGTTCCTTGTTCCACAATATCACCATTATTGATTACTAAAATCAAATCTGCACTTTTAATTGTTGATAAGCGATGTGCAATAACAAAACTAGTTCTACCTTTCATAACTGTGTGCATTGCATCCTGAAGCATTTTTTCTAAACGAGTATCTACTGATGAAGTTGCTTCATCTAAAATTAAGATTTGGGGATCTTTTAAAATAGCACGTGCAATCGTCAACAATTGCTTTTCGCCTTGAGAAATATTATTCGCTTCTTCATTAATATGCGAATTATAACCCTCTGGTAAAGTTCGAATAAAATGATGTACATTAGCCATTTTAGCTGCTCTAATTACTTCATCCTTACGTGCATCTATTCGTCCATAACGAATATTATCATAAATAGTTCCTGAATATAGCCACGTTTCTTGTAATACCATTCCAAACATCGATCTCAATTCTTCACGTGGTAAATCTCGAATATCAATACCATCGACTTTAATACTTCCACCTTTAACATCATAAAAACGTAATAAAAGATTAATAATTGTCGTTTTACCGGCACCAGTAGGCCCAACAATTGCTACCATTTGCCCGCTTTTTATATTGATATTTAAATCCTTCATTAAATTTTCTTCATAATATCCAAACCGAACATGTTCAAAACTAACATTTCCTTGTGCTTTAGTAAGATGTTTTGCTGGATTAGCTTCTGGAACCTCCTCGGTTTCATCAAGTAATTCAACAACTCTTCCTAAAGCAGCAAATGCAGATTGAATTTGAGAAGATAGATTGGAAATTTGTGATAAAGGATCATTGATTTGCCATATATATCGGATAAAAGCTTGTAATTGACCAACTAAAAATGTTCCTGCAATTACCTCAGCTGTTCCCATAACAGCTATTATTCCAATAGCTAAATATGTAACTAGCGAATTCAATGGACCAATAGTAGATGAAACAAATTGAGCTTTAAAAGCATTTTCCTTTAAATTTTCATTAATATCTTTAAACTTTTCAATTGATTCAATTTGCTGATTATATAATAATATCTCATTATACCCTGTATACATTTCTGTTATTGTACTGTTTAATTCGCCTAAAGCATCCTGCTGATTTTTAAATAATTTTTGGCTCTTTCCAACTATTAATTTAGTTACTAATAAAGATAATGGAATGATCATAGTTCCAATTAGAGCCATTTTAAAATTAATCATATACATCATACTTAATGCTAAAGTAAGCGTTAAAATTCCACTTACTACCTGCGTAAAACTCTGCTGTAAAGCATTAGAAATAGCATCTATATCATTTGTAATTCGACTTAGAACATCCCCAAAATGATGATTATCAAAATATCTTACTGGTAATTTACGAATTTTATTTTGTAGAGCATTTCGTAAATCCTCCATTGTATGCTGTATTGCATTAGTTAAAAATATTGTTGAGATCATCTGTGATACAGTTTTAATAATATAAATAATAGTTAAACTAATTAAAATTTTAATAACTGCATCAAAACTGATCTCTATATTGCCTAAACTGCTGCTTCTAGCAACATCATTAGCTAATTGAGTAGTTATTTTTCCCTCAAAAGATGGGGCTAAAGCAATTGAAACATTAAAAGCAAATATCATTGCAACAGCAATGATAAGTTGCCATTTATATGGTTTAATAAATGGTATCAAACCCTTTAAACTTTTCTTTATACTATATTTATTATTCATAAGCTAATTCCTCCTCACTTAATTGAGAAGTCGCAATTTCATGATATATTTGACACTCTTTTAATAATTGATAGTGAGTTCCCTGACCAACAACCTTTCCTTCATTTAAAACAATTATTTGATCAGCATCCATAATACTTGAAATTCTTTGTGCTACTACCATCATTATTGATTCATTCATTTCTTTTTTTAACTCTTTTCTTAAAACAGCATCAGTTTTAAAATCTAAAGCCGAAAAAGAATCATCAAAAATATAAATTTGTGCCTTACGGACTAATGCTCTGGCAATACTTAATCGTTGCTTTTGCCCCCCAGAAACATTAGTCGCACCCTCACTTATCTGCTCATCAAAACCATCTTCTTTATCCATAATAAATGAATAAGCCTGAGCAACTTTTGCGGCATGAATGACTTCTTCATCTGTAGCATCCTTCTTACCAAAGCGAATATTATCAGCGATACTCCCACTAAACAGCACTGCCTTTTGGGGAATTACGCCTAATTTATCACGCAGCTTCAAAACATCATAATCACGAATATCTTTTCCATTAATTTTAATGCTTCCTTTACTAACATCATAAAATCTTGGTACAAGATTAACCAGGGTACTCTTACCCGATCCCGTACTGCCAATAAATGCAATCATTTCTCCTTTTTCAGCTTTAAAAGAAACATCATACAGTACCGGCTCCTCACCATCAGGATAAACAAAAGTAACATGATCAAATTCAATGCTTACTTCTTCATTATTATCATCATTAACAGGATTATTTTTTATCAATGGATCCAGGTTAAATACCTCTTCAATTCGTTTTGCTGATACTTCAGCTCTTGGATACATCATAAACACTGTACAAAAAAGCATAATTGAAAACATGGCATGGAATAAATAATCCATAAATGCAACAAGCTGTCCAATTTCTAAAGAACCACTAGAAATCAGATGAGCTGCCACCCAGTATATTGACATTCCAGCAATATTCATCAGCATAAAGAAAATTGGCTGGGTCATAATCATAATTTTAAATAATTTTTTTGAATATTTTGTAAAACGACGATTAGTTTCAATAAAACGATTCTGTTCATATGCATCATTATTAAATGCTCTAATCACACGAATCCCGCTAAGATTCTCTCTAGAAATACGATTTAAATCATCTAATGAACTCTGCTGATTTTCAGAGATTGGCTTAGTTATCTTTGCAACTACAAAAACCCCTAAAATAATTAAAGGAATCGTTGTGGCAATAATATATGACAACGGAAGTGATGCTCTTGCTGTCATAATAAAACTAAAGATAAACATAATTGGTGTCATCAATGCTGTTCTTAATAACACATTTACAAACTGCTGGATTTGAAAAGCATCATTGTTTGTTCTTGTAATCATTGAAGATATGCCAATTTGATTAAACTCATTAGCTGTAAATTGTTGTACTTTTTTAAAAATATCGTTTCTGATATCTCGTGTAATTGAAGTTGAAATCTTTGCACAGCAATATCCTAAGGCAATGGTCCCACCCACACCGATAAGTGAAATTAAGGCAATACAGCCACCCATCATATAGATAAAGCCAACATCTTTATTAGTAACTCCAACATCTATCATTGTTGCTACAATGGTCGGAATTCCTAATTCAACTAAAATAAATCCAAAAACTGAAATCACATTAAAAAAGAATAGCAGTTTATAATTTTTTAAATATTTTAAGATTAATTTCATTTCTTTCTCCTTTCATTGTATTGTGAAGCAACTAAATCTATGTTAGACTATTAGGTAACCTTATAGTCAAGGAGTATTAATAAATGAAAGAAAAATTATTATCTTGTGGTACATTTGCTAAAATATGTGGAGTCGAAAAACATGTTTTATTTCATTATGATGAAATAGATCTTTTTAAACCTGTTTATGTCAATGATAAAGGATATCGCTATTATTCATATCGTCAATATGATACCTTTAGAGTTATTCTCGCTTTAAAAAAACTTGGGATGTCTTTAAAAGATATTCACGTCTATCTTGATAAACGAAGTCCGGAATTATTTCTTGATTTGTTAAAACAACAGGAAAATAAATTAATTGAATACATTAATGAAATGCAGCACATTCATGAATTGATTAAAAGTTATCAAACTTTTACAACTGATGCTTTAAATTCCAACTATGAAGAAATTAAAATCGAATATTTAAAAGAAAGCAAACTACTATTATCCGCTAATTTGGAAAATAGTACATCCAGAGATTTTGCTTCATTTATGAACGATTACACATCCTTTATTGAAAAACATCAAATAATTACTGGTGAATTTGTTGGTGTGATAATGACGTTAGATAACGTTCGTAGTAATAACTTAAGCAACTATTCTTATCTTTTTACAACTACTAATAACCCCTCTCAACAAATTTTTGTAAAAAAAGCTGGTCACTATTTATGCGGATATCATCGTGGCAGTGAAGATAAACTATATGACTCATATTCACGAATGTTAGAATATGCAAAAAATCACAATATTAGTTTAGGTAAATATGCTTTTGAAGAATATATTATTTCTGATATTTGTGAAAGGTCTAAAGATAATTATTTAACTAGAATTACAATTGAAATAGCTCAAAATAAAAATGAAAAATAACTTTTTATCTTCAAAACTATATTTATCATTTAAAAAGCACAACAAAAACTTCATACAACTAGCTACGGTTTTACAATCCACACTTAAAATGAAAAATGAGTGGTTAAACAGATTTAAATGAATATCTAATTACAGCAGTTAAAGTATTTTGATTATTTGGTAATATATTACATATAAAAACGGGATGATTCAATCATCCCGTAAATTATATATGAATATGATTATTAATCATTTTCTTTTTTTCTAAGAATTTTAGCTCCTGCAATACCTAATAATGCAAGTCCTGCCAATGTTCCTACTAGTGCATCATCACCTGTTTTTACATTTGCTTTTATATCACCATTATTTACTGGTGTTGTTGCAGTATTATCTGCTGGTGTTGTTGTATTTGCTTCTAAGCCATTAATTGCTTTTTCCAATACATCTTTTGCATTTACTACTTCTTTTTCTGTTGCTTCTGGATTGTTTAATACTGCCATTGCATCATTTAATGCTTCATTCATCACTTTCCATGATGCTGCTGTATAATTTGCTTCACTTAATCCATTTGCTTTGTTGATTAGGTCTTCTAATAGACTCTTATCTGGAATTAATCTTAACTTCAAGAATGCTGTTACTAATTCACTGTATGCACTATTTACTTCTTCTTGCATTGCATTTTCATCATCATATACAGCATTTGCTTTATTTAATTCTTTTTCAAATGCTGTCCATGTAGCTTGAGTATATTTATCTGCTTCTAATTCACTAACTTTATCGATAAATGCTTTTAATGCTGTTTTATCTCCCTTAAAGAACTCTAATCTTTGCATTACACTTGCAAGACGATCAAATGCATTATTTACTTCTTCTTGAGTTGCATTTGCATTATTTAAAACTGTATCAGCTTCATCTCTTGCAGCTTTAAATTCATCAACTACTACTGGTACGACATTCTTTAAATCTTCATCAGTGATTGCATTAGCTAAATCAACAGCAATTTTTAATGCTATTTTATCACTGGCAACATCTACTTTTACTAAAGTATCTTTTGCTGCTTGTAATAATTTTGCTGCATTATCTACATCTGCTTGAGTAGCATTTTCATCTGCTAAGATAGCTTCTGCATTATCTAATGCCTCAGCAAATTTAGACCAGCTTGCTTCTGTATAATCATCTTTATTTAATTGTTTTGCTTCTTCTACTGCCTGAGTTAGATTAGACTTATCTACTACTATTACTGATTCTAATTTCACAGTTGCTGTACCTGATTGTGCACGGTCCTGTACAGATGTTGCACGTACAGTTAACTTATCTGCTGACTCATCATAAGCTACAGTTAACTTACCACTTGCATCAATCACTGTATCAGCTTTTTGTGCACCTTCTACACTCCATTCCACATCTTGAGATGGGTTGTTAGTTCCTTCTACTAATGCACGGAAATTTAATGTAGTTCCTTTTTTCATTTCTGCCTGTGCAGGATTTACTTTTACATTATAAATCATTGGATTTTCTTGTTTTTCTTCTGGAAGAAGAGAAATTAGTTTTCCTGCTGCCTTGATTTCATTAATACGCATAGCACAGTTTTTATCCACTGGATTTCCTTGTTCATCATAATGCACAGCTTTTGTAACAACAAGTTTCAAATATCTTCCTTTTGCTACATTTGGATCACAGACATGTTCCGATTTGTTGCTTCCATCATCCTTATCATATGTAGCAATTTCTTTCCAGTTTTCTCCATCATCACTGATATATATTTGATACGCACGGGTATTATAATCTTTATTCTTATCTCTTCCATCGGCACCAGGAATATTGTTATCATATGCATAACTACTGTGGAATAGTTGTAGTTTGCTTAATTCATATGTTCCTCGCATATCGATCACAGCTTCTCCAGGATTTTTTTCGTCAATATGCTCTGCACACCATTTTGATGCAAAGCTGTCATCTACCATTTTTACTCCACTTTCACTTTCATTTACCTGTTGATTTGCAGATACTGGTTTGCTGCTTAAAATATTGTTTTCGATATTATCTCTATCATCTAAGCGATCATTGCTGCTCAACATAAATGATTTTTCTACTGGTGTTCCTTCTGTTCCATCAACTGCCACCGGGGTTATGCGTACACTTAAGGATTCCCAAGTAAATGCTTCCTCATTAGCAAGGGTGATTGTTTTTTCTGTCTTATCAAGCAGTGTTTTTTCACCATTAACAGTCTTAAACCATTCTACTTTTGTTCTGCTATCACTGTCTTCACCTGACATTGGAACAAAACGATAAGACGCCTGGTAAATACTTTCATTTACATTTTCTTCAGATGCAAATGCAGTGATAGCTACATCTTTTACAGTTGGAACTTTAACTTCATCTTTCTGTCCCCAAATTTTAAATTCATAAATTCGAGCAGTATTTTTAGAATTAGCAGCATCCTGAAGTGCCTGTGTTAACCATAAGCGATAATAACGATAATTTACAGTCTCATCTAAAATCATATCACGTTCTTTAACATCATTATCTTTTACAGTTACCACATCTGTCCATGTTTCACCATCATTACTTCCCTGAACACTAAAGTTTCTAGCGATATAATCTGCTCTCTCATTACCTGCAGAAAAGACAGTAAAGCCTTTAACATCATAAGAGTTTTCTCCTAGATCCAGCTTCAACCATGTTGGTTGGTAATTATTGCTTGTATCGTTACCACACCATTTAGTATCATTATTTCCATCAGCGGCTTTATATGCTGCTTCTGAATCATTCATAAAGTGATTTGCTGAAATATTTTCTTTTGGAACTAGTAATGAAATATTTGTACACCCTGCCACAAGACCATTACTTGCTTCTGAAACTGGTGTTTCATTTCCTTTGGCATCTACACCAACTACTTTATAGAAATAATAACCTTGACCATCTATCTTATCTAAATAGCTGTTTTCTCCTGCTACAGAAGCCCCTATGCAAGATTCTGCATTTACTTCAAAATCAGCAGTCTCACCGCGATAGATACGTACCATTTCTACGCCTACTGGCGCATCCCATGTCACAGATACTGTGTTAATAGCATCTTTTACTTCTTCTGCTTGAAGGTTTGTAATAGGGTCCTTTAAATTTGTTTCATCATATTCGAAAGAATTTGCTAATAAATCACTACGCACAGCTGTGATTGCTGCAATTTTAATTCCTTCAGCCTCTGGAAGAAGAATTGATTCTAATTCTTTTTCATTGTTTACAGGAATTTTGTATACATACTGATAGTTATCCACTGTCATTCTGTCTACTGTTCCATTGTGGAAGTGTGTAAATACATGAGCGATCTGATCTTTTACTTCAGCAGATGCAAATACATTATTGAAACGATCCCATCCTGATAAATTTGCTTGCCAGTCAGCAAAAGAAAGTTCTTTTTTCACTTCTCCACCATCTTGGTATACAGTAAATTCTCCGCTTGCTGCTCCTTTACCTGCTGCTGAACCTAATACATAGATTGCATCATATTTACCTTCTGGCAGACTGATTCTTTGACCTTTAGCCTGAACGAAGTTCTTATCTCTGCCTTTTCCTGAACCCATCTTGAATTCAGCACCGTTATAAGTAATTGTTGATTCCCATAATGCTTCTGGAATCGTATTACCATTTCCATCAAAATTTCCTTCTCTTCTATTTTCATCAGAACTTGTTCCATCTATATTATAGAATGAAGAAAGATCTGCTGCTTTAGAAGATAATTTTGCCTGTTCTAATCCACTTTCGTCAAGAGTTACTTCGATTGTAGTAATTTCATATTTATCTACTGTATAAGAAATCTTATTTCCGTTGATTTCGATATCTTTATTTAATTTGCTGTCTTCGTGTTCTAGAAGGTTTACTTCTTTTGCTGAAACAACATTACTTGGAAGAGTTAGTGTTACTTTGCTTCCATCTTTTCCTTCTGATTCATATGTACGAAGGATAAGTTTATTTTTAACACTTGCTTCATCTTGTGGGGTCTTCATAACAGTAAGTTGGACGTTATTATCATCACTTTTTGCTGATACGAAAGAATGATTGCTACCAAGTGTACCTTCATGTTTCAATGCCTGTTTAGCAGCTGATTCATAGTTGAATTCATATCCTTTATGTACAGTATCTGCATTTTTCCAGTCATCTACATGTGGATAAACTGAATATGAGAACGTATGTTGTGTCTTTTCAATATAATAATTACCACCCCATCCAGAACATCTCACATTTGCCCCCATTGGAGAACGTAATGCTGAAAGACGAAGTCTAGTACTTCCATCATCTTGTTTTAATGCATCCCATCCATATTTACTATCATTTAAAATACTTACTCCATGACTTCCATCATTGTCAGTAATATCTGCCCATTTGTGACCAGATACTTCAAACTTCTTACTGTCATCTCTTGTATCTCTAGTTGTTGGACGTTGAAGGCTTCCATATGCCATTTCATAATCTGCCATATCTGCATCTGCAGCAATTGGGAATGCGATTTTCAACATCTGCTGGTCTTCTTTCCAGTCTACTGCCATATCTACATCGACTTTGTCGCTGTTTACATCTAAGATTATATCTTGTTTTATAGCAGAATTTCTCCATTTTTTAGATACACGTACTACTACACGTTCTGCACCTTGTTCAACTACCTCCACAGATTGTGCTTCATTCAAAATTCCAATTGGAGCTGCATTCATATCTGCTTGTGTAACATCCCATGCTGGGTAAGAGTTTGATCCTTTATCTGTTAAAACCTGAAGCTCACTTCCTGTTCCTTCAACAAATGCTGATCTATTTCCATCTTTCTTATTGTAAATCTGACGGATGTTACCAGTAGTCTTATCTACTTCTACTTTTAAATTTTCATTTTCCATAGTAACTGTGTTTCCAGCGTCTGCTACTGATAAAGAAGAAGCAACATTTTCTCCCTTGTCTGCACCTACAGAGAATACTTTATATCCAATTGCTGGAATATCTTTTGCCTGGAAACGAATTGTCGCTGTGTTGTTTTCATCATCACGACATAAAACTGTACTCAACAGTTTTTCTGCACCATCATAAACAGCAACTTTTTCGGGAATGCTGCCATCAAATTTTACATCTACTTCAACCATTTCATCTCTTGCCCATGAAAGAGCATTGAATACTAGAACTGGTGTTCCATCTACTTGTGTATCTGCCACATATGCCATAGAGTTTACACCATTATTTAGTGTATTTTCCATTAGGCGTTCTGCAAGTTCCTGATCATTATATGTATCCATATACGCATATGGAATAGAAGATCCAGGAAGAACATCATGGAACTGGTTGATTAAAATTCTATCCCATGCTTTATAAAGGTTTGCAGTATCTGCATCTGGCATTACATTCAGCCAGTTACCAATCGTAGCTGCTTTTTCAGCTTTTTCTGCAAGAATTTCATTTTTACGATTGTATTTTTTTACCTGTCCCCAAGAAGTATAAGTACCTCGGTGGTGTTCAAAATACATTTCTCCATTTACTTCACGCACATTGCTTAGATCTTGTTTTTCTAAATCGTTAAAAAATTCTGAAATCGTAGCAAGTTTTACGTCTGCACCATCAACTTTTTTTCCATCATAGCTGTTATATTTATTTCCATCAGGACCACCGCCATGATCTCCGCTTCCAAACATTCCTAGTGCAATCTTAACGTTTGTTTCGTATCCTGACTGCTTGTTTCTATTAAACGCTTCTTTGATTGAGGCATCATTATAGTCGTTTGTATAATCACGATGAGGGGCATAAGACAATACTTCTGATTTTCCATCAATACCATTCCATTTAAAAACATCAGACTTTCTTTGAGCTTTTCCATTGTTTCCGTCATTTTGCCAATTTAGTTTTGTGGTAACAAAACTATCCATACCGCTTTTCTTTAAAATCTGAGGAAATTGACCACTGAATCCAAAAGTATCTGGAACATATCCTACAGTACTTGTTTTTCCGAATTCCCTTTCAAAGAAATGCTGTCCTTCAAGACTTTGACGTACCAAAGATTCACCGCTTGGAACATTTAGGTCTGGCTCTACTACCTGTCCTCCAGGATTATCCCATTGACCATTTTTCATGAATTTCTTGATTTCTTCATACATTTCTGGATAGTACTCTTTTGTCCATTCATAATGTTTTGACGCAGACATAGTAAATTTACGATTTGGGTTTTCGTTCAATGCTTTGATTTCTCTTCCTACCGTATCTTTAATAATGTCTCTAGCTGTGTCCTCGTAGGGCCATTGCCATGCCGTATCAATATGAGCATTTCCTACCATATACATGGTATGATCGTCATAAGTTGCAGCATGTACATTGATAGGTGTTACCACCCCAGCTGCCATAGTGACAGTTAAGATTGTTGTAAGACCTTTTTTCAACTTTTTATGTTTCATCACTTTCCCACTGGTATATTATAAATGACACTTAACAGTCATAAACAAATATACCTTCTCCTTTCTATCAATCTTTTAGACCGTGATTGATTACGGTTGAATATCTTAATAAAATTGAAATACGTGAATGTGAATTTGTATTTTTTCTTGTGGCATTAACTGTTTATCATAAACATTTTAATCAGTATTGATATTGATACATCTTCTCTACCATTAACAATGGGTTATAGTAAAATTCTCTTTAAACCTGCTTTCTTTAATAAAAATAAAGAAGCTTTTAATTAACTTATTCAATCATTTAAATCTTATTCAAAAACAACATACTGATTGGAATATATTTTATCTTGCTTAAATATCTTTTAAGTAAAAAATATTCAATAGCGCTTATCAGTCCTACCATTACAAATTTAACCCGTAAGATGAAGAGTGGAATTTCTTAGAATTATAAGCTGAATATACTTATTATTTGTAATGTTCTTTGTACTCTGCAAAGAAATCTTATTGCATTTCTACAATTAACAGTTTTGACCTTTATGGACAAAAGCAATTAACTAATCATCGCAATTAAACGAGGAAATAAACGTATATAAAAACCGTCTACAAAAAGTATTAATATTATCTTCCTTGAACACAGCAGCTTATTGTCCTCTAAATATGACATTATTTATATAAAGGCTCTACTTACTTTTAGCTCTGTTGAAAATATAGCTAACGCTAATTATAAGAACTATTTACAAATACCTTTTAAAAATAAGAGATGCCATATATCACTAACTGCTAAAAAACTCAAAGACGCTAACAGGAATTCTATAAAAATACTATTTTTAATTGATAAAATTCAGATTTGACACCTTAAACTAATCAATAAACAAACTGCTGAAATAGATAAAAAATAGAAGAGTTCAGCCCCTACCATCTTCATACCAAGAATATCCCATTCTATTTTAGTTAAAATTGGAAATACAAACAACTATGATAAGCCCTCTAGCATAATAACATTAACTAATGTAACTCCATATAAACATGAATCCTGTCAATTTAAAACTCAACATACAGTTACAGTAAAAAAGCTCAAGTTATCTTAGAAAGACATTTTAACAAATCATTACACCTGTCATTGAACATAATAAAGTATTTAAGACTTATTACAATCACAAGCGCTTACAAAGTAAAGGTCATTAATATATCCAAGGTTCTTGTATTAAAAATCATGATTGAAATCATATATCATTTATTAAAAACAGTACAACAATTTGCTTCTCAGCTGTTAAAATAAATACATAACAATTTTTGAAAAATGCCTTGTAAAAGTATTTTTTCATACCTTTTTTACAAACACACTATTCACTTTTCAAAGATCTTTTAGATTTTGAATTAAAAATCAATATCTAAACAAGTTTTTTCAATAATTATTTTTTCACTCTCCATTCTTAACACCTATATAGTATCACGAAAGTAATTTGTCGAATATACCAACACTTTGCAACAATTCGAACCCAAACTAGTATAATAGCTTATTGCAACATTATAATTAAAATGTGTACAAAAATTGTTTTTGAAAATACTAATAGATTCATAAAAAAGTAAGAAATTATTAAAGCAATTAAAATAAACTCAATTAACTTCATTATCGAAAACCACGTTTTAGATTACATGCTTTCATAAAAGGTCCATACTTTAACTGAATTGCTGTTTTATCACTAATATTTATTATGAACTTGCTAATCTTTTGATGATCAGTTTGAGTGAGATTTATTCCAAAAGATAGAAAAAACTTTGAGAGAAACTTCTCTTGAAAATATCAAATCTAAAATTTTTAGTCAATCCATTAGTAAAATAATTAATTCCCATAATAATTTACTCATCTTAATTCAACATTACTTGAAAAAGAAAAGACCCTGTAAAAATAGGGTCACTCAGTATATGATAAATAATTTTACTTAACTCTTTTTTATTTAAATATCCATTTTACAGGGTATAGTTTTAACTAAGCCATAATTCCTAATTATATTTTAAAAATTTTTATTGCAGTACTCTTTCCAAATCTTTTCTCCTTCATCACCATACAATATTGCCTTACCTTGTGGAGTAGTCTGATCTTTTACTTCACACAACTCTGCACGCAGCATAGCCTGCATACACCAGTAATAAAGATTTTCAGAATAATCCCGAACAAGTTTTTCTAATTGTTCACTTCCAAATGTTAAATTTCTTTTAGCAATTTCTGCATCCATTTTCTCACGATCTACCAGTTCAAATGATGGGCATGGATAAGTCATATTCTGTTGTTCATATTCATCTGCATACTCTGCTTCTCTTTCACTAATTACAGGAAGAATTCCATTATCACCAAGCACACTGTCTTTTAATCCCCAATAATTTGGAATAAAAGATTCTCCTGACAAATACTGTCTAACCGCTTCTTCATTCTTACCGAATACTTCTTTATTAAAATCTTTCAAATCAAGTTCTTTTTCATCACCATGTTCTATTAAATAAGAAATCAGAACTGATGGATCATCACTTTTATCTTCTCTGAAAGTTTCAATCGTTGCAATAATCATAGGCACTTTAAGATCGTAATAGAAGTCATTTTGAATCACAGACATCTGACCTTCGATTTCTGGGGATGCTGCACCCACAGACTGATCACTTAACATATAATACAAATACTTTCCATATCTTGTAAGCAGGTTATCCTGCATAGAAATTCCATATTCTGCACGTAAAACATCTGTTAAAGCTAACGCTGAATCTTCTGAATAAAAATCCGCTAATCCATTATACAACCACAAATTTGGTGCATATCTTAAGTTTTCCTGACGGTTTAAACTATCAAAAAACGCATGATATAAAGTGCGTGACATTCTTTCACAATCACCTGCTTCTTTCATTTCAAGTGTCATTGCTGTACCCCCAGCTCCTGTACCACCTAAAATAATATTATTTTTTTCATCCATACGTAAAAGAACTATAGGTGCTTTAGGTGTCTTTCCATTAAACAGATCTTTATAATATCCATAGAAAAGTTTTACTGCATCCAAAGCATTCATATCTGCAGTATTTAAAATTGCCTGATCTATATAGAAAACATCTTTTTGTTGCTCATCTATTGGAAGCTGCTCAAAGTTACCAAAACAGAATGCAGAATAGTACACTTCGTTAAACACATTCCAGTCTGGTTTTTCTTTAGTAAAAGAAAATTTTTTACTATTTGTTTCAGTAAAAGGCATGATACTGTTCCATTCATATTCTGTATCTAACGTAAAAGTAAGTTTAGACACAGATTGTTCAATTTTAGAAGCTTCTTTCTGTCCTACACATGGCAATGCAAGTAACTGACTTCCCTGAAACACTAATAAATCTTCATAAAATGCACCATATACTGTCCCCACATTCATATCCGCCTCTGCTGCCATACGTACATCATATGTAAATGTAAGCGGCTCTACCTTTTTAAGTGAATTTATTTTCCAAATCCCCCCAGATTCTTCTACAGTAACATCTTTTCCAGATTTTGTGACACATTTTGGTTTTGATGTCTCAATTTCTGGCATTTGAAAGAATAACTCTGTCTCAGTTTTAGTTTTTTCTGGAATAATTTCCATTGCCACACTAACGATTCCTGATGATGCCTCCCCTGTTTTAACTGTATAATTAACAGCATACGCTTCCTTTGAACTTTTTACATTGTTTTTTACAACAATTACCCCAAAAACCAGCAGCACACATATAACACCTGTCAATATCCACCATTTTTTCTTATTATTTTTCATTTTATTCATCCTCTACTTTTCTCTTCCATCTATATTTTTCAAGTATTCGTAACGTGCCATAGGATCCCCTATTTCAAACCCCGCTTCTTTTATTTTCAGACAGTTTGCTTTCAATAATTCATCAATTAATTTTGAGTATTCTCGAATTCTTTTTTCAGTTTCAGGATCAGCATAACTTAATTGGTTAAACTCACTATTTTCTTTTAAAGATTTTAGCTCTTCTATAGATATTTTTTCAATCGGATAATACTCTAATTCTTTATTAAGCCAGCTGCCCAGCATCAATTCTGCTGCATTGAGATGTTCGATTATTATTAAATCATCCCTCGCTGCCTCACCTAACTCCCATAGTGGGATATCCTGTTTTCCAACAAAATAATTTCCCCAATTTTCTTCAAAATCGTTTTTTAAAAGTTGTTTCACCATATCTTCCATAGAAAAGGAATCCCATTTATAACACTTTAAAAGTTCATGTAAAACGCTGTCTTTTCCAGCTATTGTCTCTAGTCTTTTTATCATAAGTGGAGCTTGGATATAATGAAGAAATTCCACCTGTGCCTGTGATTTTAATTCATCTTCTTCCATGGGAGCAATCTGATATAAAAGTGGTTCTTTCCAACGCATATAAAGATACTGGTCATAAATTTTTGCAAACTGTAGATCTTCTTTCCAGCCATATGATATTCTCATCGATTCCGGCATCTGCTGCAGTGCAATATTTTCATAATAAGTCGCAAGTCCCTCACTAAGCCATAAAAGTGATGCTTTATGAATTGTCTGTCCATGTAGCGAGCTGTCCAAAAATGCATGGCACATTCTGTGACTAAGAAGTTCCCAATCTCTCGAATTCTCAGGATTGAACGATGCCCCCACACTATGTCTTCCAGCACCCCCAATTATTTGTTTTTCTTCTGGCAGGAAAACAACACTATATTCTTTTTTTAATGTAAATAAATTTTGATAATACGATAATAATGATTCAAGTGCTTTTTCATATACAACATCCTGCGTCCATTTTTCCCCTTGTGGATTGTAAATGTATAATTTCCCATCTTCCACAGAAATTTCATGTCTTTCAAATTCTCCCATAGCAAAACAATCATTCATCAAATCGTATAAATCTGCCCAAGTTACATCTTTCTTCATTTCAAAAGGATTTACTACCACCCATCCTTTCTCTGACTCTAGATTTATGGTCAATTGTTTCATCAAGACTTCTTCATTAGATACATCTTCTATATAAGCTTCTTCTGGAAGAAGAAGCGTGTGCAGTCCATCAAAAACACAAAATTTATCACTTACCATTCCTTGTGCACCATGCTTTCCATCTTCCCCTAAATTTACATGATATTTTAATTCCTTAGTTTTCCCACTTTCAACCCACAAGGTCTGCTTTGATGATTCATCTAATTCTATATTTTCTTCAACTACAGGAAAACTAAATTTTCTTTTAGCAAAAACTGCTGGATTGGTTATCCTCAACGTAACTGCTAATCGATTTTCTCCATCTGGCTTTAAATAATATTCAAATATTCCTGGTCCTGTTTCTTTTTTTGATGATGAACACCCAACCAGCAACAAAATTCCAGCAAACATAAAAAATATTTGCATGTATCGTTTGTATTTTTTATTCATATTTTATCTTCCTTTAACATTGAATTCACTGGTTTTAAAGTATTACTTTTTCAGTGGTTTCGTAAATAATTTATTTTTCAAATTTACCATAAGCTATAAATTAAATGGAAGCACCTTAACTTAACTATGTTAACGTTCCTTTGCAAACTAATCATCTTTGAACGCATTGAATGATTTCCTCTTTATTATTAGCGTTTACTAATTCTTCCAATATTTTTTTCGAATCCATTATAGAATATAAATCTTTTAAAATATTCTTTGTTTTTTGAGGATTTTTCATATTCATTGCAATTAAAAAGATAACCTTAACATGATGCTGATTCCATAAAATTGGACTCTTTAAAGTAACAATAGCTACTTTTGATTCAATGATCTCTTTTTCACTTCCATGTGGTATTGCGATTCCATTTCCCAAATCAGTACTCATTATAGCTTCACGTTCAAAAACAGTTTCCTGATATTTTTTTGTAACATAGCCATTGTCACACATTTGTTTACATACGTACTTTAAAACATCTTCTTTATTTTGAAAATCTGCTTGTGCAAAAACAACTGTTTCATCTATAATTTTTAATAAATGCTCTAAATTATGGTGTTTTAAATTTTGCGATGATTCTATTAAATAATTATTGATATCTCGAATATCAAACTCAGACAAAAACGAAGAAACAAGAACAACTGATTTTTCACATTTTTTAATTGGAATAGTAGAAATAACAAAATCAATCTTAGATAAATCCATCGTATTAAGTTTATGAAGAGAAACTATATCAACAATATGAACCGATGAAATGAATCTCTCAATTCTATAAGCAATCAAACGAGAAAAACCAATACCTTCTGGACATACAATAATCACTTGTTTTTGATCCATAGAACGCTCAACAGCCGCTTGAAAATGAATTGTTAAGAAACCTATTTCATTATCATTTAAATCATTTAACAAATCGCTATGCAATATTTCAATGGCTAAAGTTACTATCGAAAACATTGCTGAATATTTAGATTTAATTTCATGAATAAGCGGATTTTCTATTTTGACATGATACTGTATCCTTTGAACCATAGGGATAAAGTGAGATATAATACTTAATCTCAATTCTTTATCCTGTCTCAAATCAAAGTGGACTGAGTCTGAAACAAATGAAATCATTTGATCAACTAAATCTAAATATTCTTCTTTAACATTTAATGAATAACTTTCCATATCCAAATGTAAAAAGTCACTCTGAATACCTGAACAAACAAGATATTGATGTATATACTTTATCTCTCCATTTGGAACATGAATATCACAACTTTCTGAAATTGATAAAGCGATAAAATGTGCTACTGCCATTGTCTTTTCAGTTGTATCTATTGTAAAAATTTGTTCTGATTCTTCTTCACTATAGAAAGATAATGATTTTATTCTTTTAATTAAAATAAGTAAATGGGTTATAAGATTTACATATGAGATTTCATTTATTGTATATCCTAATTTCTTTTGAGCTTCAAGAACAATTTTCTCTACTTTATCTATATAATCAACATCAAAAATATTCTTCAAACGATTAAATGTAGATAAATCCAATCTTGTCGCTAATCTTTCTTGTTCCTCTTCTTCAAATTCTAATTGAACAAATGCATTTGCCAATTGGCTTAATCCATGACGAATATCATTCTCATTTCCAGTAACTCTCGTTCCTTTATGATCTCTCACTAGCGTTAGATTATATTCATTTAACTTTTTTTCAATAACTTCTAAGTCTTTTACAATTGAAGTTTTAGAAACCATAAATTCTTCAGAAAGCTTATTTAAAGATGTCCCTTCTTTATGTGAAAGTAACCTTGATATAATTTTCATTCTACGCATTTTTGTTGATAAAACATCAACCGTTTCTTTTGTTTCATCTGTATAATTTAATAAAGACTTTTTTATAGATTCAGAAGCATGAATTTTAATACCAGCATTAGTTTTTTTATCTAAAATAATATCTTGATTTTTGAGAAATTCTTCGATACATTTAACATCGTTATATGCCGTTCTTAATGATATATTCATACGATCTGCTAATTGTTGTACAGTAATAAAATTTTGCTCATAAACAAGTTCTTTTAATAATTGCTTTTGACGTTGATTCATGTTATTCCTTCCTCCCTCGTATAATGTAGCAGTTCGAAAATATTTCTTATTGAACATATCAATATAATTTAAATCGGCATTTTTTGTTCCTGCTATTTAATGCCTTTTGCCAATACAAAAAAGACAAATTAATAATTAAATTATTCATTTGTTTAATCAAAGGCATACAAAGACCCCAGAATCAAGATACAAATAATACAACTACTCTGTTATTTATGAATTGAATACCTTAGGATTAATAGTTCGTCGTGTAGTGTTGCTCTATAGTTGTTGCTTAGCATCATATATTAATTAAATATTGGATTATTTCGGATAATAAAATTAATACAAAAAACCCTAATTTATTTAGTTACTCTAAAATACTAACATTAATTTTAAAATTACATAATTTAAAATATTTGTAAATTTCTTTTTCGAATATTTTAAATTCCTATTTAAAAATTTTATATTTTGCTAATTTTAACAAATCTTCCGTAAAATATTTTTTTGTTAATCAACAATTTTACCAAATCAATAAAATTATTCCTCTATAAAAATAGGATAATGTTAAAAACGGTTATTTCTTTAATACATATTTTAACTTAAAACCTTTTTCAATCTAGTTTTTTATATAGCCTAGTTAATTTCCTCTTGATATTAATCTATAAATTTGCAATAAACGCATGAAAATTTAAATCATGTATTTTTTCTAGTAAACGTGCAATACTTTCGATATTTAATAATTTGATACATTTTCTATTTCTTTTTTTAAATATATTGACAACAAAAATCGAATCTTGTTTAAACTTAAGTTGTAATATGTTTTCACAATCTTTAAAACTAATAGACTGTTAAACCGCAAACTCTACACACCTTTTTTGTTGTACCAACCGCAAATTAATTTATGCCAAGAAAATTCATTGTTTTAGGTAATTTAATGATTGTCATAATGGATTTAAGGAAATAATCGTTAGATAGATTTTAATTTATCCCATTTATCTTTATTTTCTAATTAAGATAGTTTACTTGTCATAGCATTAATAAAAATTCTCTACACTAACAATTAGTAAAAAGAAATCACACAAAGTGGAAGAAAAAAGTCTCAAATACCCAAATCTGAACACCTATATAAAGACAATGAAGATATAATTATTTTTGGTGATGTTACAACTCTTCTTTCTTTTGACATAATTCAAAATAGAATGCGCATATGCATTTTTTTGTTTATGAGGATGCTCTTGACACTACAAATAATAGAACCAAAAATTTTATCAACATATGTTATGAAAAACCCCATAAAACACAGCAATATATGATCCTTACTATCTTTAACAGCAACCTTCATGACAATAAGTTACATCAGAAACTTAAAAATATGTTTTACAATAAATTCGATAATAGATTCTATGCACACGCTCAAAAACCTAAAGATTTCCAGGGTAAAGATGATGCACTGGTATTACAACCAACATGAAAATGATGAGCATGTCAATACAACTGAACATATTAAAGAATTAATAAAGAAGGTAATCCTGCACTGTCCTAAAAAATTTCAAGATGATAAAATTTTATGGATTCTATTCCAATACTGCTGTAAAAAATATAACCAGATGACAGAACTTGAAATCCATAAAAAGAAAAAGAAGATTGTACTAAAAAAGAACATCCGCATCTACAAAAAGAGAAAAACAATAAATACTATACCGCTATGATATGCTAAAATATTTTCAACGAAACCTTCTACTATGGCAATATGATGAGATGATGACATATTTAGAAAGTTGCAATCCATTTAAAAGAAGAATCAAAAATGATACACAGTACAAAGAAAAAATATCTATGAAATCAAATACCTTAAATTCCCAACCCTACAGCTACAATCCAACTGACGACTACAGGGATGAATTTATCATAAGACCAAAAGATATTGGAATAGATAAAAAACACTAATGAAATGTGAGCGATGTATCTCTGAAGCAAATAGAGTCAAGGAATTAACATATATGTGTCTAAAATGTTTAAAAAGAGTAATACATCAAAAGATAGCTAATCTAATATCATTGATATATTTTTAAAACTTTTTTGGGTACCAAAAATCGGTACCCTTGTTTTTGGTTTATATAAACGGTCATTCATACGAATACAAATCCTTATTAGACAAGAAAACGTTCTGTCAAATAGAACGTAACCTTTGAAAAACGGAAACCTTTATCTTTTATGATTCTGTTTCTTTTGCAGGAACATCTTTTTTTAATAAATAAATCATCGCAACAACTACCGCAACGCCTGCCAATACTGCTAATACATACATTAAAGGATTTCCTACAACTGGTAATACAATTAATCCACCATGTGGTGCTGCATCTGTGCATCCCGCTAATCCAGCAATGATTGCTCCAACTGATGAACCTGCCATAATTGACGGCAATACTCTTAAAGGATCTGATGCCGCAAACGGAATAGCTCCTTCAGTAATTCCAATCAATCCCATAGCAGCAGCTGCTTTGCCAGCTTCTTGTTCATCTGTAGTGAATTTTTTCTTTAATAACATTGATGCAATCCCCATACCAATTGGTGGAATACAAATTGCAACGCCTGCCATACCCATCATTGATGCGTTTCCTTCTGCAATTAATGCAGCTGCAGTTGAAAATGCAACTTTATTAACTGGACCACCCATGTCAAATGCTATCATACATCCAACCGCAATAGCTAATAATACTGTTGATCCACCAGATAAACTTGATAAACCATTTGTCATTGCTGTTACAACATTACCTAACGGATTAGCAAGAATATAAATATAACCTAAACCAACGATTACAGTAGTAACAATAGGAATAATTAAGATTGGCATAATTGCTTTTAAAAAACTAGGTACCTTCCATGTTTTTACCCATTTAGCCAAATAACCAGCTGCTACCCCTAAAATTAGCGCACCTAAGAAACCTGTTTTCACTTCAAAAGCCCCGATTGGATTATTTGCTAAATAACCAACAGTCATTCCAGGTAACAAACCTGGCCTACCAGCAATTGAATATGCGGTATACCCTGCTAACATAGGGCACATAAATCCTATTGCTGCTCCACCGATAGTGTTAATATTAGCCCAAAATCCGTTTGTAACTTCCATCCCATTAGCCCCTGCAGTTCCTGTAGCAAGTGCAATTGCAATACAAACACCTCCAACAGTAACTGCTGGAATCATGTAAGAAACACCTGTCATAACATGATTCTTTAATTCTTTAAAAAATTCTTTCATCTTTTCCACCTCTTATTTATATCTAATGTTTTTTGTATAAATTATTAAATTTTACTTAATGCATCTTGAATAACGAATTCAGGATCCGAGATACATTTTGCCACATTTTCTCTCACAACAACCTTGTCATCAAAACGTTCCATTCCTTCAATTGCTACTTCAACAGCTAAAATAACAACATCAGCCTCTTTAATTTCTTTTTTTGACAATTCGTTCTCAATACCAATTGAACCTTGAGTTTCAATATGGCAAATATGCCCCAATTCTTTTGCTTTCTTTTCTAAAGCTTCTTGTGCCATATAGGTATGAGCAATACCTGTAGGACAAGCTGTCACTCCAACAATTTTCATTTCTTTTTCCCTCCTTATATTGTTATTTGTGATAATATATCAAATATTTCATCTTGATTTTGTGCACTTAATAAAGATTCTCTGAATGAATCATCAATAAGCTTCCTTGAAATATTTGCAAGTATTTTCATGTGTGTTTTGTCTCTATTTTGAAAAGGTACACCTATCATAAAGATTAATTTGATTTCATTTTCATCCCAAACCATTTCATCTTTACATCTTCCAAAAACAACAAACGGTTCATTTACACCATTGCTTTGCCCATGTGGCATAGCAACTAAATATCCTAACGCTGTTGAAAATTCTTCTTCTCTTTTATAGACTGCATTTCTATATGCTTCTAAATCATTTATTTTTCCATTTTGAAAAGCAACTTCACTTAAATTGTTAATAATATTTTGTTTATTATCTCCATTGATATCTAAACAAATAAGTTTTTTTTCAATAATCATTTTCTCACTCTCCATTCTTGACACATATAATAGTAGCATGAAAATAATTTGTCGAATATACCAACACTTTGCAACAATCAAAACTCAAACTAGTATAATAATTCATTGCAACATTATAATAAAAATGTGTACAAAAATAATCCTGTTTATATTAAAGAACCGAAAAGAAGAAGTATTTCAAATAAAATAAAAAATGAACCACTATTTTCTTTTAACTACTGACAAAGTGATATTTATTAAAGCGTATTATTCTTATCAGAATAATACATCAATTGTTTAAAGGCATATGCCTTTAAAAATGTTATTTATTAACAGTTCTAAACATTAAAAAAAGCTTTGTTTAACTGCATTAACAATTTTACATTCATTTAATTTACAATCCTAAAAATTATTTTATTCATTTTCTTAAATCGGCTCATAAAAAAAAACTTTTCAAACTTTATAGTTTTTCTTCTTTCATTCAAACCAGAAGTAAAATCAAAACTGATGCTTTTAAAATGCTATTTGATCAATTCGACCAAGCAGGTAAGGTACATAGAATGTTAAGCCAAAAAATTAGTATCAAAACTACTTCTTTTTAGTTTCAAAAAATATAAAACCAGAAGAACTATTATCTTCTGGTTAAAATAATGTCATCTTAACTTAATAATGTTGAAGTGCAGTCATCTTTAACGATTTCTACACTTCTTTGTTTTTATATAATATGAGTTATTTTAAAACTCTTTTTTTCTAAGTATACTTAATCCTGCCACACTTAACACTGATAAGCTTACAAAGATTCCTATTAAACCATTATCTCCAGTCTTAACAGATCCTTTTACTCCAGTATCTCCTGATTTTACAGTATTTACATTGTTATCTACTACTGGTTTTTCTTCTAATCCTGTCATTGCTTTTGTTAAAGCTGCTTTTGCTTTATCTACTTCTACTTGACTTGCTTCTGGATCATTTAATACTGTAGCAGCTTTCTCTAACGCTTTTTCTACTGCATCCCATGTTTTTGCACTATAGCTCGCTTTGTTTAATCCATTGGCCTGTTTGATTAGATCTTCTAGTAAGTCTTTATTTGGTTTTAATCTTAAGTCTAAGTATGCTCTTATCAATGCTTCATATGCATTATCTACTTCTTCCTGCGTTGCTTTTTCATTTCCAAAGACTTCTTGTCCTGCTTCTAATACTGGCATCATTGCATTCCATGTAGATTCAATATATTCATTTTCATTTAATCCTAAGACTTTATTTATCGTTGCTTCCAATA
>JAETPY010000142.1 GCA_021770925.1 Erysipelotrichaceae bacterium
ATTGGTAAGGTTTCATGCTGACCGCCAAAATGCTTTATTCGTCTTGCCAATTTATCACCCCTTTGGTGCAATATAACCTAAATATTATATTGCATTTATATTTTCTCTCTAATCCCTTATGTACCAACGGATTAAAGAGATTTTTTAACTAAAATAGTTTTTGCAGTTTTAAATACTTGAATTTCTTTGACCTCCACCTTGTGATATAATAAACAAATGAAAGTGAGGTGAAAAAAATGTCAAAAAAATGTTTTGTGGTTTGCCCAATTTCTGACGAACAAACTGATATTCGTAAGCGTTCAGATCAGTTACTTAAACATATAATCACACCTGTATGTCATGCATGTGGATTTGAAAATCCGGAACGTGTAGATCTAATTGCAAACCCAGATTCTATAACAAATAAAATATTAGAATGTTTATCAACTTACGACCTTGTAATGGTTGATATAACTGATCATAATCCAAATGTATTCTATGAATTAGGCTATCGTTCAGCATTAGGAAAACCATTAATTCAGCTAAAGTCGAAAGCTGATTCTATTCCTTTTGATGTTTCTAATATCAATACATTTGATTATGCTTTAGATGATCTAGATGAGGTTGAAAAAACAAGAGAGCGTTTAATTGCAACAATTAAATCATTCGATTTTGATAATTTAGATACAAAAGCAAGTAGTAAGCCAATAAATCAACAACATTATTTATCTAATGTTTTGCAGGAACTATATCAAATAAAAGATGATATCGAAATCATAAAAGAGCAAACAAAATCAACAGATATAGGTGCTATATCAGTATTAGCTGATAAACTAACTGCCAATAGTCAAAAAACTGATAATCAAGTTTTAATGGAAACTATGATCCCAAAATTACTTGATAACCCAGAATCTTTTATGGCTTTATTCGAATTATCTAAAAAAATAAATAAGTAATATTTAAAGTTTTATTTCTTTTAGGATTTCCTTAAACATTGCTTCAAGGAAATCTTTTGTTTTCCAAATTTTCTGATTGTCGATATTTTCTATTGAAACAGATAAAATTATTTTTTCTTTACTTTTCTCAAACTGTATACATTTTGAAACTGTCTTGCTAGTTGTCTCTAACATCTTTTTATTTCTCACTTTCTTTTTTAATATTCAAATTTACCGAACCAGTAGTGATCTTTGTTGATAATAACTCTTGTAATTTTCTTCTTTTTAAATATCTTTCTAAACTGTTTTACTGCCTTTTTATAGGCTGTTTCCCTTGTTTCTGCATAAATAACCAAGGGGAGTACAATTACCTCACTTTCTATGTAAATGTTGTATTTAAACATCGCCTTCTATGCCTAATCTGCCTTCAAGCTCGATAATATATTCATTGTTATTAATAACCTGACATTCAGCTGCTCTCAGTTTTTTTAACACTTCATCAAGATTATTTTCAAGCTGTTCAATGCGTGTATGCGCCTGCTTAAGTTCATTCATCACATAGGCTTCTGTACTTTTGTATTTATCCATTTCCACACCTCCAAATATTCAGTTTTAACTTATTTTTATTTGCCCACTCTTTTACAAATTCCTTTACATGATCATCTGGAATATAATCATTTTTACCATAGCACTGTTTTATCTCTTTTTGCTTAAGCTCCAATGTTACATACGGTCTATTCGGCTCTTCTTTTTTTCTTATAAAGAATATTTCTGTTTGATTTTCACAAACCCTGTCTATGTACTGCTTAACGCAGTGGTTTAATACATTAGATTCCTCTATAAGCTCACCACTGTTTCTGCATGGACAAATTAAATAATTATCGTTAAAATAAATATATTTATCGTATTTTCGAGAATTACTGAGTATTTTCTTATCCTTTTTTTTATTTCTAGATACGTGTATTTTTTTATTTAATTCATCATGTGCTTTTTTTAAGTCTGCGGGGTATCGATTGGATGAATTCATAATCATTGCAATCTCTCTACCCATTTTGATATAGTCGGTGTAAAGATTTATTACATTGTTTATGGAATACGATACATATCTGCCCGTTGCACCGTATAGATTTTCTTTAATCATTTCACACTGCCTGTTCATATAGTCAAAGAGCTTTTGTGTTGGATTTATGTTACATTCAATAAGTGTTTTATAAAGTACGTATTCAGGCATATGTTTAATCTTATATTTCCTTATCCACTCTAAATTTTTTCTAAATTCAGTTAAAGGAAGTTTTAAATGCCTTAAATATTCTATATCGTTCTTATCTATCCCTAAAAATTGTGACATAGGTTTGGTAAATCTTAATCCAGATGTATTTCTTATTAGATGCTGCAGCCCCATCTTGGCCAACATTTCAATCTGTTTTGGATGATCATCATATTTTTTTAAATACTTAAACAGTTCCTCTACCCTGTAATCGGTAAATTCAAATGCACAGTATTTATGCATCGAACTGTCTAGAAAATGCCTGTAATCATTGTGTTCTACGACCTTATATTTTGTGTTGTCATAAAAAATATAACTGTCTACATTGTTCTTTTCCCAGAGCATTTCATTTCCATTTACATTAACGGTGTAGGTAAAGTAGTTTCTATACCAGTCACCTGTAAGGATTAAAATACCACCAAAAGATGATGCATAAACTCTATTGGTAACCATCTGTTTTAGTCCTGCCAGTTGTCTTTTTACTTCGTAAATATACCTGTAGAATTCTTTATTTTCGAATCCCTCTTCGATGTAAAATGAGCGACATAGCAAACGTTTTTTATATGTACTGTAAATATTTACTATTTTTGCATTAACAACTCTTTTTCTTTTAGATCTGCCGATTTCTTCAGGGGTAGCGAAATACTGTTTAAAATAATTCTCGGAATATTTCCTAAAACTGTGATGTTCAAGTTCATAGAGCAGTTTCTCTTCCATTTTCTTTTCCATTAAAACAGACTCATCTGCCCTTCTGGAATATCCGGTTTCTTTATTTTTTTGGTTTTAGGCTTAGATTCAACTGTTTTTTTACTTTCCTGCTTTTGCTTATCTACACCTGATACTGTTTTCACATTTCCTGAAAGTTTATTTATTTTTATTTCATCTTCCTGATAATAGTGAAGAGCCATTTGATACAGTTCGTCATTATCCCATCCAAAATAGCGGTTATTGACTGCTTTTTTATAAACTTCCCCGGTTATATAATCGGCACACTCGCTCAGAGATTTATTTTCTTTTGCTAAGTTAGATGCCAAAGTTAAATCCTCTTTAGCACGTTCAAGCAAATATAGTCCTATCCCTTTTTCAAGAGATCCGTCTTTGTATTTTTTTATTTCTTCCTCGATTTTATCCATAAAATCCCTCCTTTTACCTAAAAATGGTGCAAATAAAAACAGTACCCTAAAAACACTGTTAAAAACCTATATATTTTTTATTATCCCGACGATAAAATCGAGAATGATACCTGAAGCTCCCGCAGCTATAAAACCTACCAAAATAATAATTAAAACGATTGTATAAAAGCCTCTGGCATTAAGCCTGTTAATGTATTTTTCCATTCTCGATATCCTTTATTAGATTATCGACAAGATATGAGCTTATGCCTACAATTGAAGGATATGTAGATTCTTTACAAAGAGAAAATCCCGCAGCATCCGGATACGCTTCGATAAGCTCCTCTAAAGTGTTAGAATCAACAACGTGTTTTATTTCATTTAAACGTTCAATAATTTCTTTATTCACCTTTGACACACTCCTTTTTATAGTCTATAATTAACGTGGTTTCATTGATTAGCTGCTACTGGACATAGCAGCTTTTTTCATGTGTTTTTCATGTGCTGTTACTGTTTCAACATAATTACTCATGCGTTCGCCACGATATTCCCTTTGAAAATCTAGAATTTCTTCTTGGCTAAATTTCCAACCTTTTCCTAAAAAAATCGGATTAAGCAAGCCTAAATCAATAAAAATGTTTAGCTGTTTAGTAGAAATTCCTAAATCTGTCTTAACCTGCTCGAATGTAAGCATTGCTGTAGGTCTCATTTATATCACCCTTTTTTTAATTTATTAATCTCATTAATTGTAAAATCACACGTTTTGCGAAATTTATCTTCAATATCCAATAAATGCCTTACCAATAACAAATGTGTT
>JAETPY010000006.1 GCA_021770925.1 Erysipelotrichaceae bacterium
GCAAACTTTTTTTAGTTCCCCTAAAGTTGACCCCCAAATAATTTGGCTTTCCCCCTAAATTATTTGGTTACCCCCTATTCTAAGGACATTTTTCATATTATCTACTATTCGAACTCAACCAAGGAAAACAGAACTTAAACAAATTTGCTTAAGAAATATCTTGCCTCGTGTTCTCATTAACTAGATTATTCATATTCTATCTCGTAGCTGATAGACTATTATCAAATACTTATCAGTATTGATAAGCCAACCAGATACCTATAAAGAATAATATCGAGTGGCTAACTGAATTTTACCATAGAAATTAATCTTCTACAACGAATACAGAATCTTTTTTAGCAAATTTGAATATAAATAATTATCAAACTTCCCATATCTTGTATCGCCATAAAACTTTTCTTCTCCATCAATATTCATTTTTGACATATATAATTCATTTCCGTCTTTATCATATTTTTGGAATAGTTCATTTATAAAGCTTTTTTCACTATCTTCTACTTGGTTATTAAATTTAATCGGTCTTGAAGCTTTAAACATGTAACATTTGTCACTATAGTCTTTATCTTTGGAAATATCATCTGCTATAATAGCCAAATTAACACCCTGAGGAAATTGAAACTCGTCTTGACCTTTCATTGATAAATAAGCAATTCCGTCAATTCCATATTCAGGAACAATCTCCATTAATAATTGTGATAATAAATAATGATATTTCCTCTTATCATTTTTATTTTTCATCGAGAATGACGTAGCCATAACTAAAGGAAATATTTTTAACATAGCAAGTTGTAACTCGTACTTTTGTACATTATTCTCATCTTTTTGCTTATCATAGATTCCATTAATCAAAGCCTGAGAAACTGTCAAATTTAAAATTTTCAATGTTTTACCTCTAGTATTCGGCACAAAAACAGATGCATACAAATCGTCATCTGCTTCATTCCAATCACATTCTTTACTACATACATATGTAGTTGTACCTAAATATAAGGCTGGAGTTCCTTTTACATTAAAACGCATATTGCTAGCTTTCTCTTTTAAATAATAAGGTAAATGATACATATGTTCAACTTTCTCTATTAAATTTTTATGATCATTCTTTCCTTTAGTACGTGTCCTATAAAAAGTAAGGTCTCTTTTCATAATTTCATCAGATTCATTTTCATAATAAAATGTAGGCACAACACATCTAAATGAATAAGAATCGTCTAGATTTGAAACTAAGAATTCGTCATCCTTTATATCAGATATAATTTTCTTTAGCATTTTTCTTGCAGTAGACTTATCTTCATGTATTAGTTTGTCAGCTATTTCTAGGATAGTATTACATTGACATTCAATAAAATCATATAATCCCTCTTCATAGATAAAACCTGGGTTATCTATAGATTTTAAATATTTATCAAATAGATCATTTAACGTATCAAAGTATTGACTACTATCATCTATTCTTATCGGTAAAGAAAATCCATTTAAATTATTATTCATATATGCACAAACCCAAGTAAAAAAGTCACTTGTTTCTTTAGAGCAATAATCAGACGTTTCTTCTTTATTTTTTAATTTATACCTTTCGATTTCAGCATTTATGCATATAATCTTTGCACTTTGGTATTTTTTTATTTTTATTATTTCTTCTAATTCTCTTTTTGAAAATCCTCTGGGATTTATTCGAATATTAGGAAATAACGCAATTCCATTATCTATCAATAAATAATATTTATTTTCTTCACTCATATTTTCAAATCCTTAACATACAATTTAAAATTACAAACTTAATCAATAATTGACTTTTACTAAACAATTACCAGCTATAATCTTTAACTCCTCATTATTAAAACATAATCTTATATCGTCTAAAATGTTTAATGAAATAATTTTTCTTTCATATCAGACTGTTTAAAAATCTTCGTTTTTTAAATTTTCAATATTTTATCCTTTATAATAATAATTTTTTAAAGAATTCTGAAGAAAATTCCGTTGGTTGATCGTGACCATGTAATAACTCGTTTGCAATGTTGTCCTTCTCATTTTGCAGATATTGTATTTTTTCTTCAATAGTATTTTCCATAATCAATTTGTAAATAAGGACATTCTTATTTTGTCCAATTCTATATATTCTGTCCATTGCTTGTCTTTCAATGGCTGGATTCCACCATGGATCAAAAATGATAGCAGTATCAGCTGAAACAAGATTCAGTCCAGTACCTCCCGCTTTTAAGCTAATCAAAAAAACGCCATTTTCAGCTTTCTCAAAGTCATCTACAATGGACATTCTATCCTTTGTTTTTCCATCTAAATAATAATAGTTAAAATGTTTATGTATAACTTCAGATTCAATTAATTTTAACATCTTTGTAAATCTGCTAAAGACAATAACTTTGTGACCATTACTATATAAGTTTTCTAATAAATCTAATAAGAATTCAAATTTTGCGGATTTATTACATTCATAGGGATTTAATTTTTTTGACAGTAATAATGGATGACAACATACCTCTTGCAAATATAGCAGCCCATTTAAAATCGCACTACTTGATTTTATTTCAAATCTTTTAGGTTTACGACATAACTCATATTTTACGCTTTCTAATAGCTTATCATACAACTGTCGTTGCTCGTTTTCCATGGAAATCAATACATTTTGTTCTTGCTTACTTGGTAATTCTTTTAGAACATCTTTCTTTAATCGTCTTAAAATAAATGGAGCACAAACAAGTCGAATATTATCAATCTTGTCATTTGATGAAATTTTTAAATTTCTAAAAGAATTTCTATTAATTAAATTCATTAATCCTATAAATTCATTTATATTATTTTCAAATGGTGTGCCAGTCATAATAAATTTATTACCTATTTTTAGACTATCAATAGTTATATAAGCTTGACTTTTTGGATTTTTTATATACTGTGCTTCATCAACAATTAAATTATTGAAATTTAATTTTCTAATTGTCTCATAATCATTAATTAACGTTCTATAAGTGGTCAAAACGATATCACAGTTATCATATTCTAAAAAACTCCTATTTGTTCCATAATATAACATCACTTTAAGTGATGATGTAAACTTCTTAATTTCTCTATCCCAGTTAATCAATAAAGTCTTAGGTACAACTACCAAAGTTTTTTCACCTCTTAATTTTTTAGAAGTCAAAAAAGCTATTACTTGTAATGTTTTCCCTAATCCCATATCGTCACTTAAGCAGCCACCAAAGCCATTTTGTTTTAATGATAACAACCATTTCACACCAACAATTTGATATGGTCTTAAAATTGATAATATATTTTCATCGATATCTAAGCGTATAGAATTAAAACTTATAAAAGAATCTATATTTCTAATATTTTTTCCATTTAATGTCTGTGAAAAATACATAGCTGATATAAAATCTTTTTTTTCGATTTTTGCACAACCTTTATCAAGCTTTATGTTTTCATTAATTAACTTATCGGTGATATGGATGTACTTTCCAGACAATTCAACCCAATTATTTTTTTTTGATTTTAAGTCTATTAATTCAGCTATATCAACCTTGCTCTCATCTATTAAAGCATCTCCTTTTATATCAAACCAATCAATACCATATGAAACATTCACATTTGAATAATTAACTGTCGCAATAGGAATACCTCTATTTGTATAAACTCTAATTCCGCAGTTTTTAAGTTTCAAAATAGATTCTTCTATTTGATTCCCTTCATAAATGAAGCCTTTTGATTTATCAAGTTTCCAACCTGATTCTTTTATATCTGAAATAATTTTTGATTCAAAACGAAAATCTCTTATTACATTATTTTGCTCATTAGAATGATTATGAGAATACTTAAACCCGTTATAATCAAACTCTACATTTAAAATATAACTAGTTGATTCAATATCAATAAACACACTTGGAATTATGTTTACTAAATCAATATTATTTATTTTCTTATAATATATTTTCAAATTATCTTTTTCAAACTTATATTTAATACCATCAATTTCTAAATCATTTTTTTCTAGATAACTATAAACAAGTGATGAAATTTGAAACATTCCATATTTCTTAAATTTATAAAAAAAGCAATTCAAACTTAAAAATTCATCAAAATATTTTATATTAGTACCAGAAATCATATATTGATTTTTTGAAATTTGGATATTAGAATTTAAATTTAAAAAACTTATTATTCTATTTAAATCAAATGAATTTATGTTATCAAAGTGTTTCTTTGAATTAATATTTATATTTCTCAGTTGTCCCGAAAATTTTTTGCTTTTTAAATTCGGGATATATCCTTCGTATGTTTCAATTATCATTCTATTTTTCTTTTTACTTTCGTCAAAATTCAAACATATAATAATATCAGACATACTACATTCCTCCTTAAAAAGAACTATTCCTCAAAGAAATATTCATTATATTTCACCCTTTTATCAAGTAAACGCTCTTTATCTTTACATTGATACTCCCATTCGTCATTCATTGTCGAAGCATATTGAATACCTTTATACTTCATCCTACATCCACCACCACAGATATATTTAATCTCACAGTCTTTACAAATTTTTGTATTATCAACAGAGGTTGATTCTTTTATTTTCTCACTCATTCTATCTATACTTACCAAGTCATCTGAAAAAACATTCATAGATGATTTTAATTCATGTATTCTATTACACCAATAAACATCTCCATTTGATGCTATGCTTAATCCACCAAATCCACAATTATTATGAATAGTCTTGTCTTTATAATTTAAATAAAATGATTCTGCATAATAATCTGGATATAGAGATTCAACTAATTTTTTTAATTTGTTCTTATATAATTGATTTTCTTCGTCACTTACATTTACTTCTCTACCTGTGATCAATTCGTGATTTAATTTAACAAATACATTTGGCATTTTCTGCATAAAATCTGTGGCAAAATCTTTAAATTTTTCAATAAATTCATCCAAGTTTTCATATAATGGAGTTACTGCAATAGAAACCTTTGTTCCATAAGAATCAAAAAGTTTTACTGTATCAATA
This sequence comes from Erysipelotrichaceae bacterium, assembly GCA_021770925.1. Lineage (GTDB taxonomy): Bacteria > Bacillota_I > Bacilli_A > Erysipelotrichales > Coprobacillaceae > Thomasclavelia. The sequence goes on from JAETPY010000006.1 coordinate 5,021, forward strand.
GCTTTCTTAAATCCATTATATCTACGAACATCGTAATAAGATTTTTCATCATAACCATCTACACTAATCTGTATTTCATCGATATATTCATGCATTTCTGCAATATTATAACTGTTCCACAGAATCCCATTACTTAAAACTGTCACATTTAAACCTAATTGATGTGCCGATTTAATCACTTCTTTATATCCCGGATATATAGTTACTTCTCCACCAGTAAAAGTCACACCATTATATCCAATGTTTTTTAACCTTTTTAATAATTCAATCCACTTCTTATAATCAACTTCATCTATTTTGATGTCTCCGGCATACATATAACAATGTCTACATCTTTGATTACAATTATTTGTAAGATAGATACAAATGTCTTTTACATCAGAATATTTAACAATTGGTCTATCAAATTTTTTTGCTTCAATTTGCATAACAACATTAATTACAGCATCATTATCATATTTTTTAAACAATTCTTCTAAGGTTACATGCTTGTTGTATATTCTATTGAATATTTCTAATTCTGTGTCATCATTTAGCACTATCCAAGTCGTACCTTTTATATAAATTGCCAAATATTTATTTTGGTATTTTATTGTTCGAATTTCTTTAGGTAAATTATACGTTTTATTTAAATCAAGTTCTTCTTCTACAGAAATATCATTCATCAATTCATTAATCATAATCTAATCTCCCTCACATATAAAAATCGGTGTGACTAATGCACACCTTTTCATTAAAAAAACTTCTAGTTTTGATTTTTTTCACAATTTTTAAAACAATACATTGTGTTTAATCTCGAAGAATCTTTAACTTTTTTTACTTTCCAAGAAATTTTGACTGTTTTCATCGATGAATTACCTCCTATCTATAGTGTATATATACGTTAATAATCGTATCATCATAGTAAATCATTGTCAATAATTTACAAGTAGATTATCGTATTGTCGGATATTTATTATATAAAGCCATACATCAAATTACAAATAATACTTTTTTTTATTTGATTTTCTTGAACATAATTTAATTATAATTCATTACTTATTAACAAACTAAGTAATTTTTCACATTCATGAACGTCAAATTTAGATACAATCGTATTTGAAGTATGTATATATTTGCAAGGAATAGATATTCCTATTTCTTTGCAACCATTGTCTATTTCATTAGTAATTATCATTTCTGTCGTCCCATTATCACTCACTTCATATTGATATACTATGTTTCCCTCATTAGAAATTTTTTCAATTTTTTTGACTAATTCGTAATTAGAAACTCCTAGACTATCAGAAACTTTAATACATACTCCTTTTTGAATTTCTACACTATTCATTTTTCCAATATTAGTCACATCAACGGTTAAGCAAACATTTGGACAAATATTTGTTTTTGCCACACGAATTCCTCTCATACCAATTTCTTCTTGTACTGTAAACACAAAATAAATATCTTCAACTGGTTTAATTCCATTTTTTAAAATTTCACTTAAAATATATACTGAAATTCTATTATCTAATGCTTTACCACAATAAAAGTCTTCACTTTCAATTAACTTGTCAGCGAAAGTAAAAACTTCTCCAATCTTTATTTTATTGCTTGATAAATTTTTAAAAACCAAATTTTCATAATTATAAGCTGAGAATTCCCCTTCATTTATTGTATAAACAACCCCATATGAATTATCTGATTTCATTCTGCTCTGACATAAATTCCACGTTTTGACATTCCCTAAACATTTAAATCTATATTCTTCATTATCAATTTCTTTAATAATTTGAATTCCAACTTCATCTACATGAGCACTTATCATTATTTTTTTGTTACTTTTACTTCCTTTTTTTAAACATATTAAATTACCAACATTATCTATATAAATATCATCAACATCGTATTTTGATATAGTATCAAATAATATATTTACAATTTTAGATTCATACCCTGAAACACCTATACAATCGGAATATATTTTTAACATATTACACCTTCTCTCTTGATTTATTTTAACATTCTAAATTGAATATTTCAAAAGAAAAGTATTTACCCAACCTTTTATATAGAAATAATTCCTAGATTTAACATAAAAATCTAGCGAGTGAGATAGAGTGTAAATCAATAGATCATTTATGATATGTAAAGTTAAAATATCAGCTTTAAAACTAATACTTTAACCCTTTGAACGACCTATCTTTGAACCGATTTATCTATCTTTTTATCTTTTACTTTATGCTTGTCTACTTCAACAAGTAAAATCTTTTTTACAAATTCATTTACAAGCTCTGGTGCACGTTTTAAGGCTTTCATAAAATCTTTTGTCTGCACTTTTAATTTTTCGTATCTATATTTCCAAATAGCTATATCCTTCTTTGCTTTTGTTAAAGCATGTTTTAAATCTAATATTTCAGCTTTTGCACTTACACCAGCTTTAGCTAATTTTTTCAAATCAGTAGCTTCTTTTTGAGTAAATTGAACTTTACCTGTAATTGTTGTTTGTCCCATTTTATCAATATCATCAAGCACTTTAGCTATTTCATTTTGTACTTTTGTTCTCTGTTCAATCTTCTTTAATTTCTGTTCTTTCTTTTCAATATACGTATTCAAAACTTCTAATCTTTCTTTATCTTGCTCAAGTTTAAATTGCGTAACAGATAGATGTTCTTCTGTGCTGCCACGTTCACCACGTTCTACATCATCATATCCTTTTTTGCGCATAGCATTGAAAAAGTCATCTTGTAATACACTATAAGATTTTTTAAGAACCTTTTTTCCTGTACTGGTAAATATAAGATTTCCTTGCTCATCAACTGCTTGTTTTGATGCCCATTTTTTACTACTGCTGACCTGCATGATTGTTTCTTTTACAGTACCAACCAAAGATTTATCTTTACAGCGTTTTGACCATAATATTTGTTTTTCTACAACCGGTACATAAACAACATGAAGATGGTAATGATAAACATCTTTGCCTAATGCTTCAGACATTGCTCGATTACGTTCATCAGCATGCATAACAGCAGATAAAATATATTGCTCACCACCAACAATATCAATAGAAGCTTGATAGGCATCTTCATAAAACTTTTTAGCAAACTCATAACCACCATGATTATGAAAGTATGCTGAATTGACATCAAATAATAACTCTCCATAATGAACAGCATCATCCTTTAATCCACGAGTAGAAATAACACCGTCCTCTTTTAATTGTTCAAACATTTCTTCATAAGAGCGTGACGGTGTTTTAAAGTGAACATTAAATCGAGATCGATCTAAAACAATATCTGAATTAACATAAATATCATTCATTCTTTCATTATGCTTTTGGGCATTAACAACATCAGTTTTCTTTAGATTTCGGTTCCTTGCAAATGTACGGTCAATACCATCATTTCTTGCCATAGAACTCCTTTCAGTTTAAACACAATCCTTTGAAAGAGCACTTTTTCAAAGTGTAATAACCGACTATGATACTTTCATCCTGCGTCTGCAAAGTACCGTGGGCTCTCCGAGGGTCATGCGGCTCTTTTCGAGCCTTTACCACGATTGTTTCTCAATCGTGGCACCTCAATTCAATGAATTTCGGTGAAGTAAACGAACGAAATATTGATTATATTTTCATAATCATTCCCTTCGTTTCCATCATTCCGTGTCGGTATGTGACGATGGTGACAGTATATCAACACCGTCACTACCCATCAAGAAAACATCGTCACAACCGTCACGCATCGTCACTCTCGAAGAAAAGTTAAGCGTACTTTTCTTCCCTCGTGGAATCGCTTGTTCTCATATTTGATATGATAATCATCTTTAAGATTACCAACATTGACATTCAATTTTAATGTTAATGCATTTGCTTTCATGTCAATACCGAGATATTCAACAAGCTCAGTTGGGCTTCCCATCCAGCATGGATTGTCCGCATTGATTCGCTTTGCGATTTCTTCTAATACTGGTTCAGATGGTTCTTCCCATATTTCGATTTCAGCCTTATCAAACTCCCATACAAGAGTTTGCTGATTACGAACAAGACGAAATCTTTGATCAGGCTGATCTCTACCCGATACATCAAGAACAGCACTGTTACTTGTTCGTTTTTCTTTTGTAAGAATAAACGCTCCATCTGCAGCACCAAGCAATCCATTCGTTCCTGATATTGAATCAAACTTGTCATTTGATTGTTGCTTTCTTGTATGATGTACAATAATGATACAAACGCCATTTGCATCAGCAAATGATTTTAATCTTGTAATGATTTGATAGTCACTTGCGTAGCTATAATTTTCTCCACCCGTTTCTCTCACTTTTTGTAGAGTATCAATAATGATCAATTTGGTATCTGGTTGTTCTTTCATAAATTGAGTTAATTGTTCATCTAATCCCTCACCTAATTTACCTGCTGAAACAGAAAAGAACACGTTATCAGTACCTTCTGTACCAAACATACGATATAAGCGATCTTGCAAACGTTTATAAGTATCTTCTAATGCAAGATATAGTACTTTTGATTTTTTAACAGGAAGTCCCCATAGTGGAGTACCAGTACCTACATGATAAGCAAGTTGTGCCATCATAAAACTTTTACCCAGTTTAGGTGCTCCTACAAACAAGTAAGTTCCTTCATATAACAAGCCTTCAATCAATGGCGTTTTACTTTCATATACATTATCATATAATTGATTCATCGAAACAACTTCAAGAAATGCAGGATCATTTTTTCGTTCTAATTCTTTCTGTAAATCTCTTAAAACCTCATCCATGGTCTTGAAATCATTGTCCCAATTGTCTATACTATTTGTTGTACATATTAGATTTGACTGCTCAGCATCTGCGCCAACAGATACATCACAAGCAGTCATTTCTTTTTTATCATCGTTAATCATCACTTTCATCTCCTTTTAATCCTTTCATCATAACTGTTATTAAATCAATCGTATCAAGTATGTCATCTGCAACATCACCTCCTTGAGCTATTCTTTGAAGTTCTTCATAAATGCCATCCATTTGTGTTTTTAAAGCCTTAAACACTCTAGGATTGGGTTGAACCACCACTTCTCTATTCATACATTTTCGATAACAGTATTCCTGCTTAGGAAGTCCAGATAAAGCAACTGCACGATTCAGTTCTGCCTGTTCTTCTGGTGAAACTCTAAAACCTACAGTAATACTTCTAAAACGATTACGTTTATCAACATTTTTCGCAGTCATAATCTCACGCTCCTTTGTTCATATCATTTAATTTAGTAGCCATTTCAATTTGTTTAGATGGGAATAAATGAGCATAACGATATGTGATATCTATACTTTCATGTCCAACTCTATCTGCTATCGCCACAGCTGAAAATCCCATATCAATCAACAAACTGATATGACTATGACGTAAATCATGAATTCTAATTCTTTTTACACCAGCTTCTTTAGAACCTCTGTCCATTTCATGGTGCAAGTAACTTTTAGTAATATTAAATATCCTATCTTTCTTTCTCAATCCATACTGCAATTGAAAGAACTCTTGCATCTCAGCTGCTAGAAAATCTGGCATTTGAACTGTTCGATTACTCTTTCGTGTTTTAGGTGAAGTAATCACATCTTGTCCTTTTAAACGTTGATAGGACTTACTTATCTTGACTGTTTTCTTTTCAAAATCAAAATCTGCAGGAGTTAAAGCTAACAGTTCACCCTCACGTATTCCAGTCCAATAAAGCATTTCAAATGCATAAAATGAAATAGGTTTATCCATTATCACTTCACTAAACTTTTGATACTCCTCTTTTGTCCAAAACAACATTTCTTTACTTTCTTCAACACCCATATTTCCAGCTTTAGCAGCTGGATTACTACGAAGATCGTAGTATCTGATTGCATGATTGAAGATAGCAGATAGTTGATTATGAACAGTTTTTAAATAAGTTTGAGAATATGGTTGTCTATTTTCATCTCGAAATGCAAGCAGTTGGTTTTGCCATTCAATGACATCTTTTGTTGTAATCTCATTGATTTTTTTCTCTTTGAAGTAAGGCAAAATCTTTTTTGTGATAATATGCTCTTTTGTCAGCCAAGTATTTTCTTTTATTCTTGGTTTAATATCTTGACAATAAAGTTCAATAAAAGCATCAAATGGCATTTCTAAATCACCTGCTGTCTGCTGATGAAAAACTCTTTCCCATGCAAGTGCTTCTTTCTTAGTTTTAAAACCACGTTTACATTTAGATTTCCTCGCTCCAGTCCAATCGGTGTATTGAGTAACAACATACCATGAACTATCATTTTCATATTTATAAGCTGGCATTAGTCATTCCTCCTTTCCATTCCATATAATCTTTCGCCAAAATACTGTCTACTTACTTTACCAGCAATTGTGATATAACCTTTTGCTTTCAATTCATCATTAAGTTTTTTCACAATCTTATAAGCATGTCCTACAGAAATACTTAACTCTTTAGCAACTTCTTCAGCTGTAATCAATGAACTTTCCATGATATCCCTCCTTTCTACACTAACGCTTTTTGTTTAACTTTCGATTTGATTATACTAAGCATATTCCGTTAAGTCAAGTGGTTTAAGAGAAAATACTAAACATTTTTGTTTATGTTCAATTGACATAACTTAAACATATTTGTTATAATCAAATCAAGAAATACATGATAAGGAAGTGATTACATATGGCAATAGGTGAAAGAATACGTTTTATTCGTAATTTACGTGGCTTTACACAAAAGTGGCTTGGTACAGCTGTTGGCTTTCCAGAAAAAACAGCAGATATCCGTATGGCTCAGTATGAATCTGGTTCAAGAACTCCTAAAGATGATTTAGTACAAGCAGTAGCTGATGTGCTTGAAGTATCTCCTCTAGCTTTAAAAGTTCCTGATATAGATAGTAATATAGGATTTATTCATACTTTGTTTGCAGTTGAAGATTTACATGGTTGCAATGTTGAAGAAATTGATGGTCAAGTTCATCTTGTCTTTGATGTTAAGAAACCATCTACTGATCCACAAATCTTTCAAATGCTCATGTCTTGGGCAAAGCAAGCTGAGAAATTCCGTAATGGAGAAATATCCAAGGAACAATATGATCAATGGCGATATACTTATCCAAGAATGGATAAATCTCAATACTTTGTTAAAGTCATGCCTCAAGATTTAAGCGATGCCATCGTTAAAGGTCTTGAGAACGAAGAAAAATAAACCTAAAGACGTAAAAATCCCGTACTGACATATCCATCAGTACGGAATCATTTATTTATATGAATATTTCTAGCGAGCCACTATTTATGACTCTTTTCTCGATAGCCACTCGATACCAAGAATAATGGCATATTATGGCAATCTTATCAAATTCTTATCAAAGCCATATACCAATGTTCAATTTACCATGATTTTATGGGCTTTTTTTGAATTTTGAAAATTATTCGAACTCTATTGTCCCTGGTGGTTTTGAAGTAATATCATACATTACTCTGTTTACCCCACGAACTTCATTTATAATTCTAGACATAACTTTATTTAATACTTCATATGGAATTTGTGCTGCTTCAGCCGTCATGAAATCAATTGTGTTAACTGCACGTAATGCAACAGCATAATCATAAGTTCTTTCATCACCCATAACACCAACAGAACGCATATTTGTTAAAGCTGCAAAGTATTGACCAATTGATTTATCTAAGCCTGCTTTAGCAATCTCTTCTCTATAGATTGCATCAGCATCTTGAACAATTTTAACCTTTTCACCAGTAACTTCACCAATAATTCTGATTCCAAGTCCTGGTCCTGGGAATGGTTGTCTAAAGACTAAATATTCAGGAATACCTAATTCTAGTCCGACTTTACGAACTTCATCTTTGAAAAGATCACGTAATGGCTCAATAATTTCTTTGAAGTCTACAGCATCAGGCAATCCTCCAACATTATGATGAGATTTAATTACTGCTGATTCTCCACCTAAGCCACTTTCAACAACATCAGGATAAATAGTTCCTTGAACTAAGAAATCTACCACTCCGATCTTTTTAGCTTCTTCTTCAAAAACACGAATAAATTCTTCACCAATAATTTTACGTTTAGTTTCTGGTTCTGTAACTCCTTTTAATTTTGTGTAATATCTTTCTTGAGCATTAACACGAATAAAGTTTAAATCATATTGCCCTTCTAGTCCAAACACGGCTTCTACTTCATCACCTTCATTTTTACGAAGTAATCCATGATCAACAAATACACATGTCAATTGATTTCCAATTGCTTTAGATAACAATACTGCCGCAACAGAAGAATCAACTCCACCAGATAAGGCACATAATACTTTACCATTACCAATTCTTTCTCTAATTGCTTTAATTTGTTCTTCAACAAATGAATCCATACGCCAGTCACCACTACAATTACATACATCTAAAACAAAGTTAGATAAAATATTTTTTCCATATTCAGTATGTAATACTTCTGGATGAAATTGAATCGCATATAACTTTTGATCAACTTTTTCACATGAAGCTACTGGACAATCTTTAGTATAAGAAGTAATTTTAAAACCTGGTCCAATCTTAGAAATATAATCAAAATGACTCATCCAGCAAATCGATTCTTCAGGAACATCCTTAAATAACTTAGAATCTTTATCATTTACAATTAAATTAGATTTACCATATTCTCTAACATCAGCTCTTTCAACTTTACCACCTAAAATATGCTGCATCAACTGAGCTCCATAACATAACCCTAATACTGGAATTCCTAATTCAAATAACTCTTTTTTATATGTTGGAGAATCTTCTAAATAACAGCTGTTAGGGCCACCAGTTAAAATAATTCCCTTAGGATTCATTTCTTTGATCTTTTCAATATCCGTTTTATAAGAATAAATCTCACAATACACATTGCATTCACGAACCCTACGAGCCACTAATTGATTATATTGACCACCAAAATCAATAACAATAACTAACTCTCTTTTCACGCATCTTCCTCCTTAAAATTCAATATCTTTTAAAACAACAGTCTGTTCACGATCAGGTCCCACCGAAAACATAACAACAGGACATTGAACTAACTCTTCAATTCTTTTAATATAATTTTGACAATTAACAGGTAATTCTTCAAACGATTTAACATTAGTAATATCTTCCTGCCATCCTGGCATTTCTTCATATACTGGTTCTACTGATTCAATTCCTTTTACAGTAGCTGGTAAACCATGAATAATTTTACCATTATATTTATAAGCAGTACAAATCTTAAGCGTTTCAAAACCACTTAAAACATCTAATAACATCAAACTGATTCCCGTTAAAGAAGACATTCTTCTTGACTGATTTACTACAACTGCATCAAACCATCCTGTTCTTCTAGCTCTTTGCGTTACTGTTCCATATTCATGACCACGTTCACGAATTAAATCACCAGTCTCATCAAATAATTCAGTTGGAAAAGGTCCTGCTCCAACTCTTGTTGTATATGATTTAATAATTCCAATTGCTTCTTTAATATATAACGGTCCAATTCCAGCACCTTCACAGACACCATTAGCACCTGGATGAGAACTAGTAACATATGGATATGTTCCATAATCAATATCAAGCATTGCTCCTTGAGCACCTTCAAATAAAACTTTTTTGTCAGCTTGTAAATATTCATCAATCAACATACCTGTATCACAAACCATAGGAGCAATAGTTTTAGCGTATTCTTTATATTCCTCAAAAATACCTTCAACAGTAAATTTACCTTCTAACTCAGGATATTCCATAACTTTCATCGGGAAAGTTTCTTTTAATCTTTCTAAAAATAATTCTTCATCAATAAACTCACCCATACGAATACCAATACGACTATATTTATCAATGTATGCAGGTCCAATTCCTCTTTTTGTTGTACCAATGCTATTAGCACCTTTACGCTTTTCTTGAATAACATCAATCTCCAAATGATAAGGTAAAATAACATGACAGCGATCACTTATTTTAATTTTACTTGTATCAATTCCAGCATCCTTTAAATACTTCACTTCTTCTAAAAACGCTTTAGGATTAACAACCATTCCATTACCCATAATAACTTCATGACCACTAAAAATACCAGAAGGAATCAATTTCAAAGCAAATTTCTTTCCATCATAAACAATCGTATGCCCAGCATTATTTCCACCAGCATAACGAACTACAACATCGGCCTTTTGAGCAAGATAATCAGTAACCTTACCTTTACCTTCATCTCCCCACATACTTCCTACTACGACTACTCCAGCCATCAAATTCACACCTTTCTTATTTACTCTTACATTATATACAATTAAACACAAAATTGCATCAATAATATAATAGTTTGACTAACTTACTTAAGTATTATATTATAGAGTTAGTCATTAGTAAAATTAATATATTATAATTATGATATAAGGAGTACTTATATGTATATCAAATTAGAACAATATAAAATATTTAATGAAGCTGCTACTACTTTATCATTTTCCACAGCTGCTAGAAACTTATTTATATCTCAATCTGCTGTTTCTCAAACAATCAGCAGCATTGAAAAAGAACTACAAACCCAACTATTTATCCGAAATTCTAAAGGGGTTAGTTTAACCAAAGAAGGAAAACTATTACATCAACAAATAGATAAAGCTTTATCTATTATTACTGGAGTTGAAAATCAGCTATCTAACTATCATGAACTAAAAGAAGGTGAATTAATCATTGGCGCTGGAGATACTTTTAGTGAGTATTTTTTAACAGCTTATATAGTTAAATTTAAACAATTGTATCCTGGCGTTAAAATTAAAGTAATTAATCGTACTAGTTTAGAAACACGAGAATTACTAAAATCTGATCAAATTGATATCGGTTTTTTAAATCTGCCCATTAAAGATGATTCACTTATAATCAAAGAATGTTTTCAAGTCCATGATATTTTTGTTTCCAAAAATTTAGATAACTATATCTATTCATTTGATGAATTAGCTAATCAGCCATTGATCTTATTAGAAAAATCATCAAATACCAGAAATCGTATTGATAACTATTTTGCTGAAAAAGGACTACTGCTAAAACCAACTATTGAATTAGGTGCTCATAACTTATTACTAGACTTTGCTCGTGCCGGCTTAGGAATTTCATGTGTCATTAAAGAATTCTCACAAGATTTACTTGATCAGGGAATTCTTCATGAAATCAAAACTACTCAGCCTCTACCTAAACGAAGTATTGGTTATGCCTATCCTAAAAGACGCAGTCAGTCAATTGCTACTAATAAATTTATTGAATTAATTGCTAAAAATGATGATTAGATACAAAAAACTATTTATCAATAAAATATATAGCGGTATTAGCTAAATCTCTAATACCGCTACTATTCGCTATTTTACTTTAAAATCAGCCTACAACACTTATCAAATTATCTTTTCATCAATGTGATATTTATAAAACTTCATAATCCAGCTGTCTTGATTACCCTAAAAAATACTATCCCTTTAATCCTCTTGACTGGCGGTCCATATCTTCAACAACAATATCATAAATTTCACCAAGGGTAGCGCAATACTCTAATACCTGCCATGGTTCATTAGTATGAAAATGAATTTTAATTAACTCATCATCACCAACCACCAATAAACAGTCACCTTTAAAATTCTCTATAAAATAATCATTAATTGCATCTTCATCAAGGTTTTCACCTTCAATTAATAATTGAGTATCATATCTAAATTCAAGCATACTTTTCTTAATTATAATTCTGCTGGGTTAAAAACTGATATACCCGACTAATAATTCTCGATTCTAATTTACTACATGATAAAGCTGGATCCTTTAATAAAGGTACTTCAAAACAATCTTTGCGATCTAAGTACTCAAGTTCAATCTTAACAATCACACCTAAACGATGGTCTAAACAATCAATTGTCATTGTCAATATTTCCTCGCTATGATTTTCCCCCAAACTAAAACCATCACGTAACCTAAACTTATCACAATTATAAATAATAAAATATGATGGCATGATCTTTGCTAATGCTTCTTTTAAATTAGGCTCTCTAATAATATATTTACCAATTACAGCTTCAATTCTTTCTTTAATTGGTGCCATCTTTTTATCAGCAGCTTCTTTAGAACCGACTTTACATCCTAAACGTATACGTACAGTTTCTTCAGAAGCATATAAAGCAATACTTACTTCGTTTTGCTGATTGATTAAATCTTCTAACACTTCATCAACTTTACTTTCACCAATCCCCATGGTTAAAAAATCATAAGTATAAATAACATCTTTTTTATATTTACTTAAATAATCTTTTAACACATGATCTACAATATATTTCATTTCTTTAGGTGGACCAGGCAGATTAATAATCATTTTTTCATCACGGGACATTACACAGCCATTGGCAGTACCTACTTCATTTTCTAAAATATAACAATCTTTAGGAAAATAAGCTTGTTTAAAGTTATTTTCAGGAATTCCACCCCAGCTAGTTACAAATCGACACTTTTCCTCAACTTTTTTAGCTTCTTCTTCTAAACAAACCAGTTCCAATCCTAAATACTGGGCTGATAGTTCTTTTGTTAAATCATCCTGTGTTGGTCCTAACCCCCCTGTTGTAATAACACAATTAGCCCCTCGCTTAAAAGCAATATCTAAACATTCTTTAAAGCGATTAGGATTATCGCCAACAGTTGTTTGAAAATAAACATCAAATCCCAAATCCTTACACATCTTTTGAATATATGTTGCATTAGTATTAACAATTTCACCAAGTAATAATTCTGTACCAACATTAATAATTTCTACATTCATGTATTACTCCTCCTAAAATGATACCTATATTATAAATAATTTTAACCATTTTTCCAGTCAAATAATCATTTTATATACATTGATTTTATTTCCAAAACAAACACTGTTATCTAATTTTCTTCTATAATAAACAATAATTTCATCATTATTGTTTAAAAAGCTTTATTTAATACTCCCTCATAATTAAATTTATAAATCTTGAAAAACACTAATTTATAAAAATATTTTTATTTCACAAAACCCCTATCTTATCCATTATAAATCATTAAGCATCCAGATATCATTATTAATATATGCCTATCTGAAAAAATACATATCTTTCGATACAGATTAATTGATATTAAACAAAAATACAAGAAACATTCAAAAAGTCATAATGTAGTTTCAATACATCTTATGTTGGTATTAAATCATCGTAATTTAGTCACATTTCATTTCTGTTAATAAAATTAATTCTTATTTAAATTACTCTAAACTATTACTTTTTTAATAGCTTTAGACTCTTTAATAAAAATTATACTTGATAAAATAATATCGAAATTACTTTTCTATAATAATAAATATGAAATGCATACTAAAGTTATATTTATAACTCACAAAACTAATAATTAATACTTTTTCAATTTTTGGACTCTAAACTAGTATTTTTAGTACAATAAAATCACATTATCTTTTCCATTCATCTAAAAATAATTTTATCCAATACATCCAATAAAATTTTCTTATTTCAATCTCTTTAAGTTTAGCATCCATAACATATAAAAATGAAATCATGAAACATTTTTTTTATATTCTTTTAAAACTTGTTCATGCATTGCCTTAATATCATTAGTTACAATAATATTTACTTTATGATATATCTTAAGCTTCTTTAATTCCTTTTCTATGATTTTTCTTGTCTTCTTGTCAATAAAAGGAATTACTATGGATGTTCCATATTCTTTGACATATTCTAAATCCATTTCATGAATTGATTTAATAATTTCCTCTTTTGTTCTTGCTTTTTTGTATGTAATCATTACTTTATCCCCCTTCGATAAACAAATACTAACACAAAAATGCCTTTATGTCACTCCCCTATATCACTCTCTTATAGCTTTTCAATTTTTGGTAATATTAAATATATATGAAAGAGGAGTTCTTAACAGCATGGATATGATTAATTATGGAGTAATAAAGTTTGATATAAGGCCAGCGATGAAAAAATATGGTAAAACTAGAACCTATATAAAACACGCTTGCCTTTTAGATAATAGAGTATTAAAACGATACTATGAAGGAACTATAACAAAACCTGACTTAGAAATTCTTGCAAGAATTTGTTATGCAATCGGCTGTTCACTTGATGAAATCATGTATTACGAACCGCCTATAAAACGATAAATTATCTAGTTTATATAATTGAAAAGAGATTTTATCAAGTCTCTTTTTTATTTCTAATTTACTAATATAACAATTTTTATTTTTAATAAATTAAAATCAATAACACTAAAAAGTATTATTGATTTCTATTCTATTGAATTTTTGATAATCCTAGAACAATTATCCCACCAAAAATAACTGCAGCTAATGATGTAACAATTAAATTAAGATCATAATTAACATCAAAAGGAATTAATACTAATGATGAAGCGACAATTAAACCAAGTATTAAACTTAAAAAACCAGCTTTATGTGTCTTAGTAAAATAAGAACATAACTTAGCACTAATAACTATTCCTATAGCAATTCCAATTGCCATAAAACCAAGTGGCATAATTACATCTAAACTAAAACTAGTAACGTTTGCTAAATAAGATTTAAATAAATAATACTCACCTAAAATCAATAATACCATGCTGCCGCTAACACCTGGCATAATCATTGTAGCTCCAGAAACAGCACCAATAATAACCATTTTAATAAATAATCCGGCACTTAAAACGGGAAACTCTGGATTAACAACTGTTTTCCCTTCACCTGGATTAAAATATTCTAGAGCAAAGATTACTGCTAAACCACAAATAAAAGGAATAACAGCTAATTTTTGTCCTTTCATTTCTCCTTTCAAAAACAATGGAATACTAAAAGCAATTAACCCAATAAACCAATAAATCGTTTGCGTTGGATAATAATTAAATAAAACTTCCAAAATTTTAGCAAAACCAATAATTCCAACAGCTGCTCCAGCTAGTACTTGAAAAATAAAAATAATATCATCTTTACGATTTGGATTTTCTCGTTTAAAAATTCCACTAATAGCATCCATCATTCGATTAAAGATACCTAAAATAACCATCATTGTTCCCCCGCTTACGCCAGGAATCACATTTGCAACGCCTACAGCAATACCGCCTATTATATTTCTTATCATACTTTATCTCCTTCTAAAATCCTTACCTATTATAATAAAATCTCTTGAATATAACAAGAGATTTTATTTTCCTTATATAAATATTTTACATAATCAACAGACTTTAACTTCAATAACGCTTGTTTTTGCTACAAATATCTTCATTTCATCTATAACAATCATTTAAATCAACAGCAATATTTTTTGTTTTATATCTTTTGGCTTTAAATTCTTAACAATTTCTCTTTTTTATCAACCATGCTGCAATATAAAAACAATTTCATCAATACTACTATTTTTACTCAAATCCATTATCCCATTTCAATCAGTTTCTATATCAATAACTGCCCGTTTATCACTGTTTAAACACTTCTATCATTTATTTTTCCTTATTTACTAATAGATTTTACAAAAATCTAAATTTATAGTTATACAAAATAATATCTTTGAAAAATAGAACCTTCATAGCGAATCATGCATCTAAACTTGATCCAGCACTAATAATATTTTACAATCAATTCATTTAAAATTATCTTAATGCCAATAACCAAATACTTTTTATTTTTCAAACTTTTGATGTCTCTTTCGTAAATATGCAATTTGTTCCATTCGTTTAATTACCTTAGCTTCAGTTCCTTGAGTAGTAGGGTAATAATACCGATGATCCTTAATACTATCAGGTAAACACTGCATATTTGTTATTTTACTCTCATAATCATGAGCATACTGATACCCTTTACCATAATTTAATTCTTTCATTAACTTTGTTGGAGCATTACGAATCTGTAACGGTACAGGATCAGCTATTGTATTTAAAGCATCATGTTTGGCCTTCTCATATGCTATATATAAAGCATTGGATTTAGGAGCTAAGGCCAGATAAGTTACACAATGGGTTAAATTAACATTACATTCAGGCATTCCAATATAATGACAAGCCTGATATGTAGCAACTGCTATTTCCAAAGCCCGGCTATCTGCCATTCCAATATCCTCGGAAGCAAAACGAATTAAGCGCCTAGCCACATATAAAGGATTCTCACCAGCCTCAATCATTCTCGACATCCAGTAAATCGAAGCATCAACATCACTATTACGCATTGATTTATGTAATGCACTAATAATATTATAATGTTCTTCCCCTTTTTTATCATATAATAGTGATTTTTGATTAATACACTGCTCGATTATTTCTTTAGTAACAATAACTTTATCATCAGCAACATTTCCATTTAAAACTGCCATCTCTAAAGTATTTAATGCTACTCGAGCATCACCATTAGAAAAACCGGCGATCATATACAATAAATCATCTTCAATCATTACGTTTTGTTCTTTAAATCCTTTAGGATTTCTTAATGCCTGATGTAATAAATTCATAATATCATCACTAGTCAAGGCTTTTAATACAAATACTTTACAACGTGATAATAACGCTGAGTTAACCTCAAACGAAGGATTTTCAGTTGTTGCTCCAATCAAAATTATACTTCCTTGTTCTACATAAGGTAAAAAGGCATCCTGCTGTGCTTTATTAAAACGATGAATTTCATCAACAAAAACAATCGTCTTTTCACCCAGAGTATGTATTTCCTGTGCTTTTTTCATAACTGTCCGAATTTCTTTAATACCGCTGGTAACAGCACTAAAATTAATAAAATTAGCTTTAGTTTGATTAGCAATAATTCTAGCTAAAGTTGTTTTACCAACTCCTGGAGGCCCCCAAAAAATCATTGATGAAACAACGTCACTATTAATTAACTGATACAAAATCCTGCCTGGTGCCACTAAATGGCTTTGACCTACATACTCTTCTAAAGTTGTCGGACGTAAACGATTAGCTAATGGCTCATTATTAATATTTGTAAACAAAGATTGTTCTTTCATCTTTTATCACATCCATTTCTTCATCATTATACAACAATCAATAAAAAAGAAACAGTAATAATCAATATCTTCTCTACAGCAAAAAAGCAGTATGAATATTTCTATTCACCTGCTCTATTGATCCTTTATTCTGCCATACCTTCAAATTGAGAGCGATATAAAGATGCATAAAAACCATTTTGCTCAAGCAGTGAATCATGATTACCAAGTTCTACAATATCACCATCTTTCATGACAATGATTGTATCTGCATCACGAATCGTTGATAAACGATGAGCAATTACAAAGCTGGTTCTACCTTCCATCAATTTCTCCATTCCCTGCTGGATTAAAACTTCAGTTCTTGTATCAACCGATGATGTTGCTTCATCAAGAATTAAGATTTTTGGATCTTTCAAAAATGCTCTTGCAATTGTCAACAACTGTTTTTGTCCTTGAGAAATATTAGAAGACTCTTCATTAATAATTGTTTCATAACCATCTTCTAATGTCTGTACAAAATGATCAACATAAGCAACTTTGCAAGCTTCTCTAACCTCTTGATCACTAGCATCTAATTTACCATACATTAAGTTTTCTTTTATTGTTCCATTAAACAGCCAGGTATCCTGTAAAACCATTCCAAATAAAGAACGTAAATCTTTACGACCAAAATCACGAATATCTTTACCATCGATTAAAATAGAACCACCATTCAATTCATAAAATCTCATCAATAATTTAACAAGTGTTGTTTTACCAGCTCCTGTTGGGCCAACAATTGCTACTGTTTGTCCTGCATGCACGTGTAAACTAAAATCATTAATAATTGTTTGATCTTTTAAATAACCAAAGTTGACATCTGCAAATGTCACTGAACCATTAATTTTAGCTGCTTCTTCGCTAGAAACCCTTGGAGTTTCCAATTCTAATTCTTCTTCATCTAAAAATTCAAAAACACGTTCTGCAGCAGCTGCTGTACTTTGTAACATATTCATTGTTTGCGCCAACTGACTAATTGGCTGATTGAATTGACGAACATACTGGATAAAGGCCTGAATATCTCCAATTGTAATATTTCCTCCACTAGCTAAAACACCACCTAATAGACACACTGCCACATATCCAACATTTCCAACAAAATTTGTAATTGGCTGCATTAATCCAGAAAAGAACTGTGATTTCCAAGCACTTTCATATAAGCTGTCATTAAATTCATTAAACTGTTCAACTGATGCTTCTTCACCATTAAATGCTTTGACAACATTATGTCCACCATACATTTCTTCAATATGACCATTGACATCTCCCAAAGCCTGTTGCTGTCTTGCAAAATATTTTTGAGAACGTTTCATTACTAATCCAATCAATATCATTGAAACGGGTAAAACACAAACTGCAATTAATGTCATTTGTGGTGAAATACTCAACATCATAATAAAAATACCTACTACAGTAACACTAGAAGTAATTACCTGTGACATACTTTGATTTAATGATTGAGCAATTGTATCAATATCATTTGTAACACGACTTAAAATATCCCCACTAGTATGTTTATCAAAATAACTTAGCGGCATTCTATCCATCTTAGTAGAAATAGATGTTCTCAAATCATACGCTACCTTTTGAGAAACTGTAGAAGTTATAAATCCTTGAATATAACTAAATAATGCACTCAATAAATATAAACCAACCAAAATTAAGATAATATATCCAATATATTCAAAATCAATTCCTCCAGTACCATTAACTTTAGCCATGATCCCTTCACCTAACTTATCAGTCGCTTTAGCTAAAATCTTTGGCCCTACAATTGCAAATACAGTTGAAGCAGAAGCAAAAATTACTACTACTACCAATTTAAAATAATATGGTTTTAAATATTTAAATAATTTACCAAGTGTTCCTTTAAAATCCTTAGCTTTTTCACCACCACGCATTCCATGCATTCCTGGTCCGAATTTAGGACCACTTCTTTTTTGTCTACTACTCATGTCCTAATTCCTCCTTTGATAACTGTGAATAAGCAATTTCTTGATAAACCTTACAATCCTTCATCAGTTCATCATGTTTACCTTTACCAACAATCTTACCTTCGTCTAAAACAATGATTTGATCAGCAGACATAATTGAAGCAATTCGCTGTCCAACAATTAAAACTGTATTTTTAGTTTTCTTGATCATTTTATCCAGTTCATGACGTAACATTGCATCTGTTTTAAAATCGAGGGCTGAAAAACTATCATCAAAAATGAAAATTTCAGGATTTTTAGCAATTGCTCTGGCAATCGCTAAACGCTGCTTTTGTCCACCAGAAACATTTGTACCACCTTGAGAAATCTCTGAATCAAGACGATTTTCTTTATGATCAATAAATTCTTTAGCCTGAGCAATTTTAATAACTTCCTCCAGCCACTCATCAGTTGCATCAGGTGCACCATAAGTTAAATTAGATCTAATTGTTCCCGAAAATAACAATCCCTTTTGAGGAACTAGTCCAATCTTTTCTCTTAAATCATGCCCTTTTACATTCCTGATATCAACACCATCAACTTTAATTTCTCCTTCACTTACTTCATAGAATCGAGGAATCAGGTTAATCAAAGTACTTTTACCAGATCCAGTCGAACCAATAAAGGCTGTTGTTTGACCTGGTTTAGCAGTAAACGTAATATTTTCTAATACTGCTTCATGTGCACCAGGATATTTAAAAGTTACATTTTTAAATTCAACTAATCCACGCTTATTATCATCAAAAGGTTTTGGTTCCTGAGGATCAATGATTTTAGGTTTCATCGATAAAACTTCATAAACACGGTCTGCTGCTACACTGGCACGTGGCAGCATAATTGCAATCATTGCAATCATTAAAAATGACATGATGATCTGCATTGCATACTGCATAAATGCCATCATCTGACCAATTGCAATATTACCTAAATCAATTTGCTTTGCACCATAATATACAATCAATAAACTAACTACATTAAAAATAAACATCATAATTGGCATCATTGATACCATTGTTCGATTAACAAAAAGATTAACTTTAGTTAAATCAAAATTTGCTTTTTCAAATCTTTTTTCACTATGTTCCTCATTCCCAAAAGCTCGAATAACTAACATTCCAGATAAATTTTCCCTCATTGTTAAATTAAGCTTATCAATCAATGATTGAACTATTTTAAATTTTGGCATTACAATTATAAACGTAACTCCAATCACTACAAAAATAACTACTAATACTAAACCAATGATCCAAGTCATTGAAGGTGTATTTTGAAAAGCTTTGATTAAAGCTCCAATTCCCATCATTGGTGCAAAACAGACAATTCTAATAAACATAATTACAACCATCTGAACCTGAGTAATATCATTTGTAGTACGCGTAATTAAAGAAGCAGTTGAAAACTTATTAAACTCTTCATTAGAAAAACTTTCAACTTTCTTAAAAACATCTCCACGTAATAATCTAGAAACCCCAGACCCTATTCTACTTGCTAAATAACCACAAACAATCGCACAAACTGTTCCAGCAAGAGCAATCGCTAACATTTTAAATCCTGCTATTAAAATATAATCTTTTTGAACTTGATCAACATCACAGCCAAGTCTTGTATATTCAGCTTTGACCCCGTTACCAGCCGCAATTTTTAATGTTGATTCTCCCATTGCTTCCATTTGACTATCAATTTCACTAAACATTTCAGCTTTTTGATCATCAGGAATCATCGCTAGAGCGTCATATGGAGATATTCCTGCAGGCAAATTACCAAATTTTTCCTGATATTCTTTAGAACTAGGATCCATAGCATCAATAGAAGTTACCAATAACATTGGTTTTACTAAAATTTGCTCTAACTCCTCCATTTTTTTATTATCAAGATCTTTTAATGAATAAAGATTTTGACCATTAGCTTTAGGAAACTTATCTAATGTATCTTCATCAAGATCTTTACTTTCTACTAACTTATAGGATTTTTCAAAAAATTCCTGATCATTTTCATCCATTAAGACCAATAAGTGATTATAAGTATCCTCACTTAACACATCACTGACAGCACTATCAAAACCTCCTGCTTGAATACCAACTGATACAATATCTGACATATAATCGGGCAGTGCTAACTCTGATTGTGATTGTAAAAACAATAAGCCTACACAAAGCAGAATTGGTGCCCAGAATTTTTTAAAATAATGTTTTAATTTTAGCATCATTTCTCTCCTTTACATTTTTCAATATTCTTTTTCATGATTTTTATGACATCATTTATTACATTGATCTGTTCTTTAGAAACACCTTTAAACAAAATCATTGTTTTTTCTTTCATAATTTTAGTTGCTTCTTCAATAAACGTCTCTCCAGTATCTGTTATATTTAAAATATAATTGCGCTTATCATGTTCATCTTGAACTCTAGTAAGAAAACCTAGTTTTTCTAAACGCTGTAACCTAACTGATAAAGTAGCTTTAGTTACATTAAGTTTTTTTGCTAAAGCATTTTGATTAATATTTTGATATTTCTGCACGACAAGCAATAGCCGTGTTTGATTTACCGAAATATCAAACTGTTCAGTCTTTTCCATCATTGCATAATTTACATTTTTATGGAAATCTTGAAAATTATCAAATAACTCTTTAATATCATTAAAATTAATTTCCTCCATTTTCTATCTCCTCTCAGCTAGTATACAGAGTATTATAGTTAGTATTCAAACTATTGTCAATAAAAAATAGATGCCATAAGACATCTAATCTACTAAATATTTTTCCAATAACCTAACTACCTCTGCAATTAAATCATCACATGTAGCCCGATTCACTTCCTTATCAGTTTTTCTAAGTCCTAATAATTCTCCACAAACAACAGATCCATGAGACTCTTCAAATTCTTTACATAAAGATGAAACCTTTTCATTAACAAATTTTTTTTGCTTTACATCAGCTTCCCCTTTACCATATTTCAAACTTAATGCCATTGCACCACCTGTTAAAGTTCCACAAATTTCTCGAGTCATTCCAACCCCGCCACCAAAACCATAAGCGATAGTCATTGCCTGATCCATATCTATGTTCAATAAATCAACATATGCTCCTAATACCGCCTGAGCACAATTATATCCAGCATGATGTAAATCATAAGACTTTTTTACTCTCTCTTCAATATTCATATCTCAATCCTACCTCTCTATATTATCAATTATAGTGTAGTAATATTTCTAATCGTTGTCAAGAACAGCTTTGATCAACGATTTACTAATTTTTAAATGCTAATTTTGCATAAAGAAGATTATGATCAGAAAATGACGATACTATTGATCCTTTTTCCTTTACTACAAATTTATCTGAATAAAAAATATCATCTGGAGCTGCAAAATCACGAAAGGTCATATATTCTTTTTCACTGTTAATACTATTAATTCCATCTATTTTAAAGTCACCATTCATCCCAAAGGAATTAAAATCACCAGCTAAGATTGCATAATTATTAAAATCTATTTGTTCTTTTACAAAATCCATCTGTGAAATTCGAAAATCATTATTTTCATATGTTAAATGGGTATTATAAATATCAACTTCTTTATCACCAAAAGCTATCTTCGTTTTTGTTAGTATACGTGGTTCTTTAAATAAACTATTTGGTAAAAGTTTAGAGGAAATTTCAATAATAGGATATTTACTTAATATTCCTAAACCATAATATCCATCTAAAATCCACATTGTCGAATAAAAATGATAATACGAATATCCATTAGCTTCTGCCATTTCTTTTAACATATCATAATTATCAGAACGATATGCATTTTTATCTACTTCCTGCAAACAAATTATATCAAGATCAAGTCCATTTATATCATTATTAAAATTTTCTAATGATTCTTTTCCATAATTTAATGATCTTATATTATAACTGCCAACTCGTAAATTACTGAAACTATCTAATTTAAGATTATTGTCATTTGTTAAATTACACTGATATTCACTGGCATAAACACTATAATAAAAGCGTCCGGCAACTGCAGATAATAAAATAATTATACATATTATTAATTTCAACATTTTTTTCATTTTCATCCCACCTTATTCATTATAATAATGCAAACTATTAACTTTATTAAGTTTACATATTAAAGTTAACTTTAAGTCAATGCTTTCTTAATAATTCCTTAATTCAAGATAAATTTGCCATTATATCACATAAAAATAAAGAAAAGCTGCCGCTTTTCTTTATAACTTTATCTAATCTGTCCTTTACCATAAATCATATATTTAGTTGAGGTCATTTCCTGCAATCCAATTGGTCCTCTTGCATGTAATTTTTGTGTACTAATTCCTACCTCAGCTCCAAAACCAAACTCACCCCCGTCAGTAAATCTTGTTGAAGCGTTATGATATACACAAGCTGAATCTAAAGATTCCATAAAATATTTTGCAGTATTTTCATTTTCAGTAATAATGCTTTCAGAATGTTTAGTTGAATAATCATAAATGTGCTCAATTGCCTCATCGACATCTTTAACAACTTTAATATTACAAATATAATCATCATACTCAGTTGCATAATTTTTAGATACTGCTAATTGACCATCTAAATATTTCAATACTTCTTTATCACCATAAATCTTGATTTTAGCAAATTCAGGCTTTAGTTTTGTTAAAAAAGCATTGGCAACATCCTGATGAACTAAAATTGTTTCAATTGCATTACAAACTGAAGGTCGTGAAATTTTTGCGTTAACTGCTACTTTTACAGCCATTTGCAAATCAGCATCTTTATCAATATATAAATGGCAGATTCCTGCTCCTGTTTCAATTACTGGTACTGTTGCATTATTAACAACATGCTGGATCAATCCAGCTCCACCACGTGGTACTACTACATCAACATATTGATTAGCTGTAATAACTTCTGTAACAATACTGCGATCAGTATTTTCAATCAAAGTCACAACATTGCTGGGCAGGATATTCCTAATCGCCATATTAATAACGTTGACTAAAGCAATATTGGAATGAATTGCCTCTTTTCCTCCTTTTAAAACACAAACATTATTGGTTTTAATACAAATTGATGCAATATCAACTGTAACATTTGGTCTTGATTCATAAATTGTTGCTACTACCCCAATAGGAATTCGCACCTGATTAATAACTAATCCATTAGGACGTTCAATCTTACGTATTACTTCGCCAATACAGTCTTTTAAATCAGCTACTTTTTCAACATCTTTAGCAATAGCCCTAATTCTTTCTTCATTTAACAATAAACGGTCAACCATAGCTTCACTGATACCATTATATTTTGCATTAGCAACATCTTTAGCATTTTCACCTAAAATATAATCAATATTATCTAATAATCCCTTACTGATAGCATCCAAAGCATCCATTTTAGTATATTTATCAATATTTTGCATCTTCCGACAAGCCAATTTAGCTTGTTTCAATTGTTCTTCTATCATCATTTCTTCACCCCTTCTACTAAGACTAAATTATTTGCATGGACTACTTCATCATAGTCTTTGTAATGTATCACATTTTCAATTTCACTCGTATTTAAACCTTTTATCAGCTTAATTTCATCACTTGAATAATTGACCATTCCACGTGCCAATAAATTATCATTAAGATCAATAATATCTACAATTTGTGAAATCAAAAAATTACCCCTCACGCTAACGATTCCTTTTGGCAATAAACTAGTATGATTATTTATTAAGGCTTGTTTTGCCCCATTATCAACAACAATACTTCCTTTTGGCATACTTCGATACATGATCCAGTGCTGTCTAGAATTCAGCTTTCTACCAGCCTCACTATTAAAATAAGTTCCTACTTCCTTACCATCAATTAAGTCTATCAAGACATTAGGCTGTCCTCCATTAACAATAACCATATCACAACCAAACTCATTACATACTTTAGCTGCTCTAATTTTAGTAATCATTCCACCAGTTCCAACTTTACTTGAAGCATCTTTAGCCATATTTTCAATTTCTTTGGTAATTCCATTAACATTCTTAATTAATCTAGCATTTTTATTAATGTGTGGATTATCATCATATAAACCATCAATATCGCTAATCAATACAACCATATCTCCATCTACAGCTGGTACGATTAATGAGGCCAAAGTATCATTATCACCAACCTTTATTTCATCAACTGCCAAAGTATCATTTTCATTAATAATTGGTACCACATCATACTCAAATAATGCCTGCATAGCATGATTAAAATTCATCAATCGTTTACGATCATCAAAATCATCATGATTTAACAATATTTGAGCACATTTTAAATTAAATAAACTAAATAAATCCTCATATATTTGCATTAATGAAGCTTGTCCAATGGCTGCCAGTGCCTGTTTTTGAGGTATTGTCTGCGGCCGCTTTACAAGCCCCAGCACATGAACTCCAGCATTAATAGCTCCGCTACTAACTAGTGTAATTTTAATCCCCTTACGTTTAATATATGCTATTTGCTGAATCAAATTTAAAATTTTCTCTTTATTAATATTGCCCTGATCATCACATAATGATGAAGAACCAATCTTAATAATCAAACTCGTAATCTTACTTAAATCTCGCATGATAATTTCCCCCTGCAATTATTTCTTTAATTATACAAGTTTTATGCATACATAACAATAATAAACTATTAACATTTCGTCATGATTCTAATTATTTCTTTATCAGTTTCTTTCATTCCAATTTTACCTAATCGAGCAACGTTATTAATAGTATTCTCAACCCCTTTAACAACAATTCCATCTCCATCTTTAAATTCCTGACCTTGTAAATACATTTTATATCCTAAAATTCCTGCATCTACACTAGCTGCAATTTTAGCAGCACAGGAAGATTTAGCACCATCGCAAATAATACCTGAAGTAATAGCTAACGAATTAACAATAGTGTGAGCAATACACTGATAATCTCCTCCACACAAATAAGCAATTCCACATCCTGCAGCACACCCTGCGCTTACCGCTCCACAATATGCGGAAAGTCTGCCAATTCCTGTTTTTTGATGAATAGCAATTAAATTAGCTAACACTAATGCTCGATATAATTTATCATCATCAACTTCTAATTCCTTAGCATATTCGATAACTGGTAAAGATACTGTTAATCCTTGATTGCCACTGCCAGAATTAATTACGACTGGTAAATCACAGCCGCTCATTCTAGCATCACTACCAGCTGCCGCCATTGCTTTAGCTCTTGTGATAATATCATTTTTGATATTTAATAATACTTTTCCAATATTTGCACCATACTCATTATTAAGTCCTTCTTTAGCAATAGCGCTATTATAATCAATTTGTCTTTTTATAACTTCTTGAATATCTGTTATTTTAACTATATTAGCAAACTCAAAAATATCTGCTACATTCAATTCACCACGATTAATAACAATTTCATTATTATATTTTTTACTTTTTTTTGAAAAAAGAATATCATGATTTTTTTCAATTAAAATAATATTAGTATGTAAATCAACAATTCTAACTGCCACATAGTCATCACCATTAAATAAAGTAACTTTAATATCCAAAAGATGCTCAGAATCTATTGGTTTAACCTCAATACAATGATTATCTAAAAAATCTCTTATTTTTATGATGTCTTCTGCATTTACATTAGAAATTACTTCTAATACCTTATTTGCATTGCCGGCAATTATTCCAGCAGCTACTGCTGCTTCAATCCCCTTTAACCCATTTGTATTAGGAACAATAACACTTTTAACATTTTTAATTATATTCCCACTTACTTCCACTAAACACCGTTCAGGTTTAGCCTGTAAAATATCACGCGCTTTACTAGCACAATAAGATAATGCAATTGGTTCTGTACATCCCATTGCTGGTACTAATTCTTCTTTTAATATTTGAATATAAGTTTGATATCGACTATTATTTAACATTATTTTCATTCCTTCTCTTATTTTTTATCTTTATACTATATTTTATCACAATTGTTTACAAAATTAGTCTATTTTCTTATTGTGTCCAAGTATTTATACGTGTTACAATGTAGAAAAATAATTAAAGGAGAACTATTATTACAATGAAATTAATTATACCTGAAAATTATGATCCTGTATTAGATCTACGTCAAACCCAGGAAGCAATCAAATATATTCGTGATACATTTCAAAAAGAAATAGGTAGAGCTTTGCAATTATCTAGAATATCAGCTCCATTATTTGTTGAAAAAAATAGTGGTTTAAATGATAATTTAAATGGAGTTGAAGCTCCTGTCTCATTTGAAATCAAAGAAATACCTGATGAAACGATCGAGGTCGTTCATTCTTTAGCTAAATGGAAGCGAATGGCTTTAAAAAAATATAATTTTAAGATGCATGAAGGTTTATACACAAACATGAATGCAATTAGAAAAGATGAAACTGTTGATAATCTTCATTCATATTATGTTGATCAATGGGATTGGGAAAAAATCATTTCTAAATCTGAAAGAAATGAGGAAACACTTAAACGCCATGTTCTTAAAATATTTAAAGTAATTAAACACATGGAACATGAAGTCTGGTATAAATACCCTCATGCAGTCAACCGTTTACCTGATAAGATTCATTTCTTCACATCACAGGAATTAGAAGATCGTTATCCTGATTTAACTCCAACTGAACGTGAAACAGCAATGTGTAAAGAATATGGATGTATCTTTGTTATAGGAGTTGGAAATAAATTAAAAAGTGGTATTAAACATGATGGACGAGCTCCTGACTATGATGACTGGGATTTAAATGGAGATATTTTATTCTGGTTTGAACCACTTAAATGTGCTTTAGAAATTTCATCAATGGGAATCAGAGTTGATGAAAATACTTTAATAAAACAATTAAAAGCAGAAAATTGTTTAGAGCGCTTAGAATTACCTTATCATAAACAAATTCTTAATAAAGAACTGCCATATACTATTGGCGGTGGAATTGGTCAATCTAGATTATGTATGTTATTATTAAAAAAGGCTCATGTTGGTGAAGTACAAGCTAGTATTTGGCCTCAAGATATGATTGATGAATGTGAAAAACATAATATTCATTTATTATAAAACTACTGAAAAAATTCAGTAGTTTTTAATTATCATTAATTAACCAAAACTATGATTAAGAAAATCATTAATATATGCCATAAAAGGGTATCTATCAAAGATACCCTTTTAGTTACGATTAACAATTTTCTCTTTTCAATAAACAACATAGCATAAAGTAATTAATGCTGATTTTAATTGAACCTAACAATTTAATTGTATCACTTTCAATCTAGAGAAAATGCATAACCTCTTATTTAAAAATTTATTATTTCAAATCAATATTAGCTAAGATATTAGCTAAACCAATATAAGAAGCAGGTGTCATCTCAACTAAAGTCTGACGATCTTGATCAGATAAAATATCCAGACTTTCTGCAAATTTTAAGATATCTTCCTTAGAAATACTCTTTCCTCTAGTTAAAGCTTTTAAAGTATCATAAGCATCAGGAACACCATATTTTCTTAACATTGTTTGAATTGGCTCAGCAAGTACTTCCCATTTTTCATTTAAATCACTAGCAAGCTTTTCTTTATTTACAACGCATTTAGCTAAACCATTCATTGTCTCATTGATTGCTTGCAATGAATAACCAAATGCTAAACCTAAATTTCTTTGACTTGATGAATCTGATAAATCTCTTTGCATTCTTGATTTAGGTAATTTATTTGATAAAGCTACACAAATATTATTTGACATATCAACGTTTGCTTCACTATTTTCAAAACGAATTGGATTAACTTTATGTGGCATTGTACTACTTCCAACTTCACCTTTAACTGGAATTTGCTTAAAGTATTCCATAGAAAT
Source organism: Erysipelotrichaceae bacterium (assembly GCA_021770925.1). Taxonomy (GTDB): domain Bacteria; phylum Bacillota_I; class Bacilli_A; order Erysipelotrichales; family Coprobacillaceae; genus Thomasclavelia. The sequence goes on from JAETPY010000006.1 coordinate 33,878, forward strand.
ATATAACCACATATCAACATCAAAATCTACTAATACATTATTAAAATGACGAATACCATCTAAAATATGACATGTATAATCATGACTTTCAATCTGTGTTGTTAAAGGATTAAATGTTAAACCTAAATATTCTTCAACAAATTTTTTTGCAAGGCTTTGCCAATCTTCATTAGGGAAAGCGGTTAAAATAGCACTATAGTTTCCAGTAGCTCCATTAAATTTAGCCTTGATTTTAACTGCCTCAATATTTTCGATACTTGATAATAAACGATAAGCATAAACTTTAAACTCTTTACCAATTGTTGTAGGAGTAGCTGGCTGACCGTGAGTATGAGCAAGCATTGCATCATCTTTATGCTCAGTCGCCCACTTATCAATGATTGAAGCAAATTCTTTAGCTTTTGGTAACCAAACATCTTTTAAACCATATTTCAACATACAGGCATAAGATGTATTATTGATATCTTCTGAAGTACAACCAATATGAACAAAACTTTGTAAATAACCAAATCCTAAAGCATCAACTCTTTCATCAATAAAATATTCTACTGCTTTAACATCATGACGAGTTGTATTTTCAATCTCTTTAATTCTTGCAAAAGAATCATAGTTAAATTCACTAGCAATAGCTGTAAGTTTATCCATATCTCTCACATCAAATTTGGCTAAAATGTCACTTTCAACATTCTCAATTAAAAATTTTAACCATTGAATTTCAACGAAAACTCTATATTTAACTAATGCATATTCAGAAAAATATTCTCCTAACGCATCCTTAACACCTGAGTAACGACCATCTAACGGACAAAGTGTTAAACATTCAAATTCTTGTTTTTCCATTCTATTTTCCACCCTTAAAATAATCTACACCAGCTTCAAATAATTTTTGGTCCATTTCACCATAAACATTTTTAAAGCGATTTTCACCTTGACGTTCACTATGTCCCATTTTACCAATGACACGTCCATCACGTGAAATAATACCTTCAATTGCATACATAGATCCATTTGGATTATAAGGAGTCTGCATTGTCACCTTACGATTTGGATCAACATATTGAGAAAATACTTGGCCATTTTCAAATAATTCTTCAATGACTTCTTTTGGTGCCACAAAACGTCCTTCACCATGACTAACAGGAATTGTATGAATATCATCAACATTTACATATTTTAGCCAAGGTGATTTAACACTTCCAATTCTAGTATCTACCATTTGAGACACATGGCGGCCAATTGTATTGAAGGTTAAGGTTGGGTCATCTTTAGACATATCCTGAATCTTACCATATGGTAATAACCCTAATTTAACCAAAGCCTGGAAGCCATTACAGATACCAATCATTAGTCCATCACGATTTTCTAATAAATCAGTAATTGCTGCTTTTAAACGAGGATTCTTTAATACTGTTGCAATAAATTTACCAGAACCTTCTGGTTCATCACCTGCACTAAACCCTCCAGGTAACATAACGATATTAGCCTGCTTAATGGCAGCTTCTAATTCGTTAATTGAATCATTAAGCATTTGTTCAGTTTTATTTCTAATTAATACTAATTCAACTTTAGCCCCAGCTTTTTCAAAAGCACGTTTTGAGTCATATTCGCAGTTTGTTCCTGGGAAAACTGGAATCACAACCAAAGGAGTTTCCACAACTGCCTTTACTTTTAAATTAGATCTTGTTTTGCAGGCAGCTACTTTGATTTCACTAGTTGGTGCCTTTTCTCTTGTTGGATAGACATTTTCTAATGGTGCTTTATTAATTGCATAAGCTTCATCTAAAGTAATTTTATCACTGCCATAAGATAAAACATCACTTTCATTGGTTGTACCTACAATACGATAATTATCAAACATGCTTAGATCTTTTTCAGATTTAACTTCAATAATAATATTACCATAATCACGTGCTACATAACTTTCAAGACAGTTTTCTGTATTGAAAGCAACACCAACACCATTACCAAAGGCCATTTTACTTACAGCTTCTATAACTCCACCATCTTTTACAGTATAAGCACTGTAAATTTTCTTTTCTTTCATTAATGCCATAATTGCATCATACTGCTTTTGTAAATGATCAAAATCAAATACTTTATATTTATCTTTATTAATAATAATTTCAACTAAAATATGTCCTGTTTCTTTAATTTCTGGTGTCATAATTTCATCAACTTCACCGCTTGTAATAGCAAATGACACAAGTGTTGGCGGTACATGTAGATTTTCAAAAGAACCTGACATACTGTCTTTACCACCAATTGAAGGTAATTTTAAAGCGCTTTGTACTCGATAAGCTCCAAGTAATGCTGCCGCTGGTTTACCCCAGCTAGTTGGATTATCTAATAATTTTTCAAAATATTCTTGGAATGAAAATCTAATTGTATGATAATTTCCACCCATAGCAACAATTTTAGCAACAGATTCTACAATTGCATACATTGCTCCATGATATGGAGACCATTTTGAAATTAAAGGATTATAACCATAAGCCATAATTGAAGCAGTTGTTGTTTCTTTTCCTAATACTGGGATCAAGGCTGCCATACCTTCAGTTTCACTATGATACTTAATTCCTCCAAATGGAGATAAAACAGTCCCATTACCTATTGATGAGTCAAATCTTTCAATCAGTCCTTTTTGCGAAGCTACACTTAATTTAGATAACGTATCTTTTACTGTAGATATAAAATCAGTTTGTTTTTCTTCATCAAATGGTGTGTTATCAAAATCTGGTAAAGTAATTTTAACATCCTGATAACGTTTAGCTCCAGCTGCATCTAAGAAATCACGTGATATATTAACAATATCCTCACCCATATGCTTCATCACTAACCTATTTTCATCAGTTACTACTGCTACTTGTACTACTTCTAAGTTTTCTTTAGCACATTCAGTTTTGATAAAATCAGCATCTTTAGCGTCAATAACAATTGCCATACGTTCTTGGGATTCTGAAATAGCAAGCTCACTACCTGTTAAACCATCATATTTCTTTAATACGGCATCTAAATCAATGACTAATCCTGGCGCTAATTCACCAACCGCAACGCAAACCCCACCAGCTCCAAAATCATTACAACGAACAATTTTTTCACTTACTTCTTTATTTCTAAATAAACGCTGAATTTTTCTTTCTTCAACTGGATTGCCTTTTTGAACTTCTGCTCCAGCTGTTTCAATTGATTTAATATCATGGGATTTAGAAGAACCAGTTGCTCCTCCAATTCCATCACGACCAGTACGTCCGCCAATTAATAAAACAATATGATCTTTTAATGGTTCAAGACGTTTAACTTGTTCTTTAGGTGCTGCAGCTACTACTGCTCCAAGTTCCATTCTTTTAGCAACATAGCCCTCATCATAAATCTCATGGACATAGCCCGTTGTTAAACCAATTTGATTACCGTATGAAGAAAATCCATGAGCTGATTCCTGACATAATTTACGCTGTGGTAATTTCCCTGCCATTGTTTCTTCAAGTGATTTACGTGGATCACCAGCACCAGTAATACGCATTGATTGATATACATAAGCACGACCTGAAAGAGGATCTCTAATTGCCCCACCTAAACAAGTTGCAGCGCCCCCAAAAGGTTCGATTTCCGTTGGGTGGTTATGAGTTTCGTTTTTAAACATTAACAGCCATTGTTCATCACCATCAGTTGTATGAACAGTAATTTCTACTGAGCAGGCATTAATTTCTTCAGATACTTCTAAATCATCTAAATATCCTGTTTTGCGTAATTCTTTCATTGAGATTGTCGCAAGATCCATTAAAGTTAAAGGACGTTTTGTATCAATTCCATAAACTAAATGACGACTTGTTTTATAATCTTCAATATCTTTTTCCAGGATTTCCTTAAAAGCACCATTTTCAATATCTAAATCTGTAATAACTGTTGCAAATGTTGTATGACGACAATGATCAGACCAATATGTATCTAATACTTTTAATTCTGTTTCAGTTGGATCCCTTTTTTCTTCATTTTTAAAATAATCTTGGGTTACTTTTAAATCTTCATAATTCATTGCCATTCCATTATCAGTTAAGAACTTATCAAGACCAGCTTTATCCAGCTCATTAAATCCAGTGATTGTTGGTACCGGTTTAATATCTGGTGCTTTATCATTAAGATCTTCTGGTTTATCCAAACTAGCTAAACGCTGGTCAACAGGATTAATTAAAAAACTTTGGATTTGTTTTAAAACAGTATCCTGATCCCCCGTAAAAGTAACAGCAAATACTCTAGCACATTTTACTTTAGCTTTTGTATTCCCAGTTAAAATAGCAAAACACTGTTCACATGAATCTGCTCTTTGATCATATTGTCCAGGTAAAAATTCAATTGCAAAAACAGCCTCATCATCATTTTTAGGGAAATTTTCCTGGTATACATCATCAACCATTGGTTCAGATAAGATAGTATTAATACCTTGAGCTAAAATATCATCACTGATACCTTGAACATCATAACGATTAATGACTCTTAATGTCTTGATATTTAATCCTAATTGTTCAATTAAATTATGTTTAATTTCATTTGCTTCCGTTGCATACGCTACTCTTTTTTCGACGTATATCCGTTTTACCTCACTCATAATATCCCCCTATCTAAGTCCAATGTCGTTACGGTAATATTTACCATCAAAATCAATCTTTTTGGCTACAGCATAAACTTTATTTCTAACTTCTTCTAATGAAGAACCTGTCGCACAGATATTTAAAACACGACCACCGCTTGTCACTAATTTACCATCTTTAATTGCTGTTCCCGCATGAAAAATCACACAATCATCACTATCTTCAATATTTTTAATTTCGATTCCTTTTGGATAACTTCCAGGATATCCGCCACTTGCAAGAACTAAGCAGGCAACATAGTAATCGTTCCATTTAACTTCAACATCTTTTAATGTCTTAGTCGCACAAGCTGCCATAATATCATACAAATCACTATCTAAACGCAACATAATTGATTGAGTTTCTGGATCACCAAAACGAACATTAAATTCTAATACTTTAGCTTTCCCATCTTCAATCATCAATCCGATGAAAACAACTCCACGATAATCCATCTTATCAACTTTTAATCCTTCCATAAATGGATTCAGAATATCTTTTTTCAATACTTCATCCATATTTTCAGGCATAAATGGATTTGGTGAAACAGTTCCCATACCACCAGTATTTGGTCCCGTATTACCATCATAAATTTGTTTATGATCTTTAGCACTTACCATTGGAACTATCGTTTCACCATCAGTAAAGCAAAGTAATGAACATTCAAATCCTGTTAAAAACTCTTCTAGTACAACTTTACTTCCTGCACCGTCTAAACTGCCATCGATCATCATTTCCTTTAATGTTGTTTTAGCATCATCAAAATTATCTACAATGACAACCCCTTTACCAGCTGCTAAACCATCAGCTTTAATGACTAAAGGATAATCAAACTCGTTTATAGCTTCAATTGCTTCATCATAACTATTCACTTCTTTATATTTAGCAGTTGGAATATTATGTCTAATCATAAAATCTTTAGAGAATGCTTTACTACCTTCTAATGTAGCAGCATGTTTAGTTGGACCAAAGGCCATGAATCCCGCCGCTTCTAAATCATCTGCTAAACCATTACATAAAGGAACCTCAGGCCCAATAACTGTTAAATCAATTTTATTTTCACGAACAAAATTAACAATCATTTCATTATCTTCAACACTGCCGCTAATACATTCCCCAATCTCAGCAATTCCAGGATTACCTGGAATCGCATAGATTTTATCTACTTTACTACTTTGGTTTAATTTATAAGCAATGGCATGTTCACGTCCACCACCACCAATTACTAATACTTTCATAAATTCTAAACCTTTCTATTAATGTCTAAAATGTCTGTACCCAGTAAATACCATTGGGATACGTTTTTCGTTACAAAAATCAATTGAATCTTGATCACGGATTGAACCACCTGGCTGTACAATTGCTCCAATTCCTGCATTATAAGCAACTTCAGCACAATCACTAAATGGGAAAAAAGCATCGCTAGCAAGTACTGCTCCATTAAAATCTTTATCAGGATTATTATGGATTGCATTTTCTAATGCCCATACCCTTGAAGTTTGACCGCCCCCAACAGCTAACGTAACTCCATTTTTAACGATACAAATAGCATTAGATTTAACGAATTTAACAACCCGCATTCCAAATTCCATATCGCTAATTTGCTTTTCAGTTGGCTTAACTTCAGTTACACAGTTCATTTCTTTAATCATTTCAGTATTGATGTCTTGAACCAAAACTTTGCCTTCTAAATATTTAATATCATATTTAGCCTCTCTTACATCAATATTTTTTAGTTTTAAAATACGTAAATTTTTCTTCTTCTTTAACACTTCTAAAGCATCATCATCAAAATCAGGTGCTGCTACAATCTCTAAGAAAATCTTATGCATTTCTTCAGCTGTCTTTTTATCAATTTTATAATTAACAGCTACAATTCCTCCAAAAATACTTTGAGGATCAGCTTCATAGGCTTTCATATATGAATCATAGCCATCTTTACCAATCGCTACTCCACAAGGAGTTGAATGTTTAATTGCAGCAGTGACGATTTGATCTTTAAATTCACGAACCACAGCCACAGCTCCATATAAATCATTGACATTATTAAAAGAAATTTCTTTACCATGTAATTGATCATAGTCTAATAAACTATGCTGTACAAATGGATCAACATAACTATTTGCTCTTTGCTGTGAATTTTCACCATAACGTAAATGTTCTGTTTTCTTTAAACTAATATTTAATGTATCTGGGAAATCATCACCAACAACTCCTGCAAAATAACGAGAAATCATCGCATCATAAGCCCCAGTAGTTGAAAATGCTTTATATGCAAGATTTAATCTAAAATCAAAATCATCACCATGCTCTTTAATTGCAGATAAAACATTATCATAATCTTTAGGATCTGTAACAATTAAAACATCTTTAAAATTCTTTGCTGCTGAACGAATCATCGAAGGACCACCAATATCAATATTTTCAATCATTTCTGCCATTGGTTTACCTGCTTTTAAAGCTTTTTCAAATTCATACAGATTAACACATACTAAATCAATTGGCTGAATATCCATTTCTTTAACCGTGTTCACATGTTCTTCTAAATCACGACGGAATAATAATCCTCCATGAACTTTAGGATGTAATGTTTTAACACGACCATCTAAAATTTCTGGAAATCCTGTTACATCATCAATTGCAATACATGGTACATTTGCCTCCTGTAATTTAGCCATTGTTCCACCTGTAGAAACAATTTCAAATCCTAATTCAACTAAGCCTTTACAAAAATCAACGATACCATCTTTATTAGTAACACTAACTAATGCTCTTTTCATTTATTTCACCTTAGCCCTTTCATTTTCAACAATAATTTTACCATCACAATACAAAGCTACTGCTTTTGGTAAAATACGATGTTCAATTTCTAAAACTCTTGCCTGAATATCTTCAGGACTATCTAAATCATCTATATTACAAGCTTCTTGAAGTATAATTGGTCCCCCATCAACTTCACCATTGACAAAATGAACCGTCGCTCCTGTTACTTTAACACCACGCTCTAATACTTTTTCATGGACATGTATGCCATAATAGCCAGATCCACAAAAAGAAGGAATAAGTGATGGATGAATATTGATGATCTTATTTGGATAAGCATCAATCAATACATCAGTAAGGATTGCCAGATATCCCGCTAAAACAACTAAATCAACACTGCGCTCTTTAAGCATCTTAACGATCAATTCATCATCTTTTCTAACAACAGCTGTTTCAATTCCAGCTTTTTTTGCCCGTTCTAGACCATAAGCATTTTTACGATTTGAAACAACCAAAACAATCTTTCCATTAATGTTTTTATTTTCAACTGCATCAATAACTGATTGTAAGTCTGTTCCCCCACCAGAGATAAAGACAGCAATCTTTAACATAACTTAACTCCTTTATCTCCGGCTACAATATTTCCAACTACATAGCATTTATCACCAGCTGCTTCAATCGCTTCCATTGCTTTTTCAACATCATTTGGATCTAATGCAATGACCATTCCAAGTCCCATATTAAATGTGTTATACATCATATCTTGAGCAATATCTCCATTTTTTGCAATCAAATCAAAAATTGCTGGAACTTTATAACTATCCTTTTTTATAACTGCATTTACTCCTTCTGGTAACATTCGAGGAACATTTTCAAAGAACCCGCCACCAGTAATATGAGAACATCCTTTTACTTTAATACCTGCATTTTTAATATTTTTAAGTGCTTTAACATAAATTCTAGTTGGTTCAATTAAAGCTTCACCAAGTGTTTTTCCTAATTCATCATAGTATGTATCTAATGACTCTTTGCTCATTTCAAAAACTTGACGTACTAGAGAAAAACCATTACTATGTACACCGCTTGAAGCAATTCCTACTAAAACATCTCCAGGCTTAATATTTTCACCATTAATAATATCTTTTTTATCAACAACACCAACTGCAAATCCCGCTAAATCATAATCGTTTTCCGGCATTAATCCTGGATGTTCAGCAGTTTCTCCACCAACTAGAGCACACTGAGACTGCTTGCAGCCTTCAGCCACACCACTTACGATTGTAGCAATCTTTTCAGGATAATTTTTTCCACAAGCAATATAATCTAAAAAGAATAATGGTTCACCACCAGAACAAGCAATATCATTAACACACATTGCTACTGCATCGATACCAATCGTATCATGTTTATCCATGATAAATGCTAATTTTACCTTTGTACCACATCCATCAGTCCCTGACAAAAGAACAGGTTCATCCATATTTTTAATCGCACTTAAATCAAATGCCCCAGCAAATCCCCCAAGTCCTCCCAGGACTTCAGGTCTCATTGTTTCTTTAACGTGTTTTTTCATTAATTCAACAGATTTATACCCTGCTTCAATATCTACTCCGGCTTTTTTATAATCCATTTTTTATCTCCTTTTATTATTTTTGCATTCTTGCAAGTACTGCTTTATATGTTTCGATTAAATCTCCAATATCTTGTCTAAAAACATCCTTATCATATTTCTGATTAGTTTCGACATCCCATAAACGACAAGAATCTGGAGAAATTTCATCAGCTAATAAGATTTCACCATCAGCAGTTTTACCAAATTCAATTTTAAAATCAACTAATTTTAAATTTAAACTTAAGAAAAATTCTTTTAATAACTCATTAATTTTTAACGTTTCTTGTTTAATAAAATTATATTCATCTCTTGTACATAATTTTAAAGCTACAGCATGATCTTCATTAATTAATGGATCACCATAATCATCATTTTTATAACTTAACTCAAAGATTGGTTCATCTAATACAATTCCTTCAGGTGCTCCTAATCTTTTACAAAAAGATCCTGTTGTAATATTTCTAATAATTACTTCCAATGGGAAAATATCTACCTTTTTAACTAAAATATCGCGATCATTTAATTTTTTGATCATATGTGTTTTAATTCCAGCTTCTTCCAGCATATCAAAAATAATACAGGAAATTGTATTATTTAAAACACCTTTTCCTTCAAACTGATCATGTTTAACACCATTACCAGCTGTCGCATCATCTTTATAATGAATTAAATATTCATCTTCTTTATCAGTTTTATAAACTTGTTTTGCTTTTCCTTCATATAATAACTCTGCCATTTTTCTAATTTCTCCTTTTATCTCTATTTATATTTTGCAATAACTTCCGCGTTTGCTTCCATTGCCTGAGCTTCCATTTCTTTACGATAACTTACTAGTTTTTCTTTGATACTATCATGTTTGATAGCCATGATCTGCAAAGCTAAATAAGCCGCATTTTTACTTCCATTAATTGCCACAGTTGCTACAGGAATTCCTGAGGGCATTTGCACAATTGATAATAAAGCATCCATTCCATCTAAAGTTGCTCCACTGATAGGCACTCCAATTACTGGTAAAACTGTTTGAGAAGCAACGACTCCAGGTAAAGCCGCAGCCATTCCAGCAGCTGTAATAATTACTTCCGTTCCATCAGTTTCTGTTTCTTTAATAAATGAGCTTAGCCCTAAATGAGCTCGGTGTGCCGAAAGACATCTTACATTTACTTCAACACCATAATCTTTCAAAATTTCAATTGCTGGTTCAACCTTACTTAAATCACTAGTAGAACCCATAATAATTGCTACTTTCATCATTTCTTCCTTTCTTTTTAAACCACTAAAAGTGACCTGCGTCACTTTTAGAATAAACCGACAATTTTACCATCTTTATCAATATCCATATTAACTGCTGCAGGACGTTTTGGCAGTCCTGGCATTCTCATAATACTTCCAGAGATTGCAACTAAAAATCCTGCCCCAGCAGAAGGAATAAGATCATTGATCTTAACTGTAAATCCGCTAGGACGGCCTAATAATGTTGCTTGATCTGATAAAGAATACTGTGTTTTTGCTATACAGATTGGAAGTTTTCCTAATCCTTGAGCTCCATACTTCTTCATCTTTGTCAAAACTTTTTTATCAAAAACAACACCATCAGCACCATAGATTTCTTTTGCAATGGTTTCAATTTTTTCTTTAATTGATATATCTAAACTATATAGAGGATGATAATTAGCTTCTTTAGTATTTAAAATTTCTAATAACTTTTCAGCTAATTCAATTCCTCCATCAGCACCTTTTTCCCACACTTTAGAGATTGCCACATCAACCCCTAATTTATTACACGTATCTTTTAATAATTGTAATTCAGCTTCGGTATCAGTAGGAAATGCATTGATAGCCACAACTGAAGGAATATTATATTTAGCTATATTTTCAATATGTTTTTCTAGATTTTGAACACCTTTAGCTAAAGCTTCCAGATTTTCTGTTCCCAGTTCTTTTTTATCAACCCCGCCATGCATCTTTAAAGCCCTGACAGTAGCGACAATTACTACAGCCTGAGGGTCAAGATTAGCTTGACGACATTTAATATCTAAAAATTTTTCAGCCCCTAAATCAGCACCAAATCCTGCTTCAGTAATCGCATAATCACCAAGTTTGATTGCTAATTTAGTTGCCATAACTGAATTACATCCATGAGCGATATTAGCAAATGGTCCCCCATGAACAAATACTGGCGTATGATCTAATGTTTGAACTAAATTTGGTTTAATAGCATCCTTTAATAATAGAGTAACAGCACCAGTAGCTTCAATATCATTTACAGTAACTGGTTCACCATCATAATTATAAGCAACGATCATTTTTCCAGCTCTCTCTTTTAAATCTTCAAGACTAGTGGCTAGACATAAAATTGCCATAACTTCACTAGCAACACTGATATCAAAACCATCTTCACGAGGCACACCATTTACTTTGCCGCCTAACCCACATACAGTATGACGTAATGCTCGATCGTTTAAATCAACAACTCTTTTCCAAACAATATTACGAACATCAATATTTAATGGATTTCCTTGATGGATTGAATTATCAAGCATTGCCGCAATTAAATTATTAGCAGCAGTAATCGCATGAATATCTCCAGTAAAATGTAAATTGATATCTTCCATTGGAACTACCTGAGCATATCCTCCACCAGCAGCTCCACCTTTAATTCCAAAACATGGCCCTAAAGATGGTTCTCTCATTGCCACAACTGATTTTTTCCCCATCTTATTTAAAGCTTGAGAAAGACCAATCATTGTGGTTGTCTTCCCTTCCCCTGCAGGAGTTGGATTAATCGCTGTAACAAGAACTAGCTTACCATCAGGATTACTTTCTAATCGGTTAATTGCATCAAGTGCAATTTTTGCTTTATACTTACCATATAATTCTAAATCTTCATCTTCTAAACCAACTTTTTTTGCAATCTCACTAATTGGTTTCATTTTTGCACTTTGTGCAATTTCAACATCAGTTAACATAACGCCACCCTTTCACAATTATAATTTTAAAATATAAATCTAAGGTCAGTTTTCATTAAAATAAAAATACAACTAATTTATATCATATTTCCACTTTTTTCTCAACCAGTACAATAGGTTAAAAATAAGTATTTTGACTGCCTATAGAATTAAAAAAGAGCCTACACCTATCCAGACTCTTGCCCAGACGGTCGGCTCTTCAACGATTATACTCCCTGTGGTTAATTCCACTTCCGTCAGTCGTATAACTATCTGCATAATATCATTTATTGATTCAAGATTCAAGCATTTACTACCAAAACAATTTAATTTCAGTAAATTAATTGTTACTAGTTATAACAAATATTGACAATACTTTCTACCTGACACCCTTTGTAAATTTCTACCTAAATTATTTTCAACAAATATTAATTATTTGATTGAAAAATTTGCTAAAAATGAGATTATTATGATACAAATTTGAGACGAATTATAAGTACGAAAATGATAAAACAATAACAAGTGATCACTGCTGTTTTAATGGAAGAAGGGAATAGATGTTTTATACATTCCAGCAAGCAGAGATTAAAAATAATAATTTTACCTATTCATTAAAAAAATCAAGATTTAATAACCATATTTTTGAATTTTATCTAACACTCTTTGTTTTTCACCACCATCTAAAATCATTGGCTGATAATTATTTCTTCCTTTAACCGAAGAAATTGAACAGGGAATAATTTCATGACTATCTCCTATGTATTGACCATCTGTAAAATTCATCGTAATAGAATAAATCATGGAATCTGTATCACTAGGATTACGATTACCTCCAAAACAAAAATTTCCTAAAGAATAGACAATCTGTTTACCATTATATTCTTCAACTCCCTGAACAACATGAGGATGAGAACCCATGACTAAATCAGCGCCACTATCTATTGTAAATTTTGCTAATTCTCGTTGATCACTATTAGCATAATATTCACGTTCTATCCCCCAATGATAAAATACAACAACGGCATTAGCTCCCTGATTATTTTTTAAATCATTGATTGCTGCTTTTATCTCTGCTCTACCTTTTTCATTATTCATTGATAAAGACATTGAACGATATCCTAAAAAACCAATTTTTATTCCTTTAACCTCTTTAACACACGCTGTTTCATAACCAAAGTAACCAATTTTCTTTTCATCTAATACTTGTTTAGTATCTTTCATACCTTGATCATAATAATCTTCTGAATGGTTGTTAGCTAACGATACAAGTTCAACACTGCCGCTAGTTAAAATATCCGCATATTCTTTAGGCCCGTTGAAAGGAAACTGCTTTTGTACATGAGACGTTGCGCTTGTTAGTGGACCTTCAAGATTAACAATTGTCAAATCATCATTTTCAAAAATACTTTTAACATTTTTTAAAAAATACGCAGCATCATTTCCCTGTTTTACATATTCTTGATTAAATGAACCATCATATGCCTGTCCAGCATAATTTCCTAATGTACAGTCACCCGCAAAACTCAGTTTCACACTTGTTTTAACAGGTTCCTTTTTTTCTTCTATTTGTTTTTCAACTTTTTTTTCTTTTTCATCAACATCCTTTTTATTAAAAACTGAACATCCAGCAACAAAAAACAGTACTATTAAACAAAATAATATTTTTTTCATATTCTTATCACCCCTTTAGTTAAAGTATAACACACAATAATATTCTTTTACATTAAATAAAACTTTGTTATAATACATACTAGGAAGTGAAAATAATGATAAAAGAAATTAAAAATAAACTGGATTTTGATGAACTTTTAACTGAAAGTGATCCTAATATTAATTTAGTTAGAGATTATTTAGAAAATGGTAAATTATACGGTTATTTTATAAAAGAAGAACCAGTATCTTTTATTGCTGTTGAAATTATTGACGGTGAAGTAGAAATTAAAAATATCTTAACTTTAATCGAATATCGTGGTTGCGGCTATGCTAAAGCATTAATTAAATATGTTGAAGATATTTACAGTGCTTATGATACTTTTTTGATTGGTACTGCAAACTCAAGTTTGGAAAATATAACTTTTTATACTCGTTTAGGATATGTGTATAGTCACCGAATCGAAAATTTCTTTTTAGACTATTATCCAAAAGAAATTATTGAAAATGAAATGCAGGCAACAGATCTAATGTATTTTAAAAAAAGCAGGAAAGGATTAAATTAAAAATATACTATAATTAGTTTCTACTAAATAAACTAAATTACAACATTCAATATTACATATGTAATGAATTTTAAAATTTGTAAAAACTTAAGATTTTAAATTTACACTTTCTTACATCCTAATCATTATTCAGCCTAACTATTGTCACTAAAAATTATCTCAATAAATTTATCTGATTTTTTAATTATCAGTTTAATTTTTTATTAAAAAATACTACTATAATCACTATATTTATATATTAAAAAACGGTAAATCTAAGACAATAAGATTAACCGCTTTTTAGTATATAAATCAATATATTATTTTACTTTAGTATGTAACCATTTAGAAAATAATTCTAAACCTGCTTTAATATCTTCACTTTTATTTGCAAAACCAAACCGAAGATGATATTCCTGATTAAAACAAGCCCCAGGAACAAAAAATACTCCTGTATCCTTTTGCAGTTCTACACATAATTCTCTTGATTCAATTGGTAGATTATACTTTAGAAAAGCAATTGTTCCTGCTTCAGGTACTACACATTCAACTAAAGGCTCTTTTTTCAGCCAATCAATTAATATTTGACGATTTATATCAATAATCATCTTACTTCTTTCTATGATTTTATCATAATTTTCAATAACTATTGACGCCAAATAATCATTTATATACCCAGTAGAAATAATATGATAATCCCGACGATCATTTATCATTTTAATAATCTCTAAATTAGCCTTGATCCATCCTACTCTAAGTCCTGCAAAAGAAGTAACCTTTGATAAACTGCTCGTTGAAATTCCTAAATCATATAAATCGCTAACAGCTACTTCATCTTCTCCTAATCCTTGATAAACTTCATCACAAAGAATATATAGATCGTGCTTTTTAGCTATCGTAATCAGCTCTAATAAAAAATCTTTAGAAAACTTTGTACTTGTAGGATTATTAGGGTTGACTAAACAAATCATTTTAGTATTTTCTTTGATTTCCTTTTCGAAATCTTCAAGTTTAGGCAGCCAATTATTTTCCTCTTTTAAAGATACCAAACTTGTTTCAACTCCAAATGATTCAGGAAAAGAATACATTTGTTGATAAGTTGGCGTAATCGTTATTAAATGATCACCTTTTTCTAATAATGAAACCAAGACCAGCTCATTAGCATTAATACAGCCATGGCTAATCGTAATATTATTCAAATCACCTGTTTGATATAATTTAGCAATTCCTCTACGCAAACGTTCACTACCAATAATCGGACCATAATCTAACTTTGTAGCTAATAAATTATTAACTAATTTTTCTTTATCCTCTACAAATTCTAATAAATCATTAATACACATTGAAGCAACACATGTCTCAGCCAGATTATAGCGATAATCAACTTCATGCTCTGTCATCCAGGCTTCTACATCAAAAAAATCAATTTTCACTAATGCATCACCTTGCTTAAGAAATCTTTAGCCCGATCAGATTTAGGACTAGTGAAAAATTCTTTGGAAGAACTATCTTCAATTATCTTACCGTTTTCTAAAAAAACAACTCTATCTCCGACCGTTCTTGCAAAGCCCATTTCATGAGTGACCACCACCATCGTCATGCCTTCTTTTGCTAATTCCTGCATTACTTCTAATACCTCAATAACCATTTCTGGATCCAAAGCACTTGTGGGTTCATCAAATAACATCACTTCAGGATCCATACATAAAGCTCTTGCTATCGCAACTCTTTGTTTTTGACCTCCAGATAACTTGTTAGGATACTCATCCTTTTTATCCAATAAACCAACTCGCTGTAATAGTTCACATGCTTTTTGATTAGCTGCCTGTTCATCCATCTGCAAGACTTTAACCGGTGCTAGAGTAAGATTCTCTAAAACTGTTTTATGAGGAAATAAATTAAAGTGCTGGAAAACAAACCCCATCTTTGCTCGAAGTGCTTTAAACGATTTAGGATCATTGCTGTTTAATAACTGATCGTTAATATAAATTTCTCCTGATTCTGGAATTTCTAAGCCGTTAATACATCGTAATACTGTACTTTTACCGCTTCCACTTGGTCCAATCAAACATACGATCTCACCTTTTTTTATTTCTAAGGAAACATCATTTACAGCTTTCAAATTTTTAAATTGCTTAACAATATTCTTAACTTTAATCACTTTCAGATAACTTCCTTTCTATCTTTCTTGCAAAAAATGATGTTGTTAAAGTCATAACTAAATAAAAAACTGCTGACATTAATAACGGAGGAATTAAATTAAACGTATTAGCCCCTAAAATTTGAGCTGAATATAATAATTCTGTAGCTCCTAAAACAGAAATTAATGATGAATCCTTAATTAATGTAATAAATTCACTAACAATTGGTGGTACGACTCTTTTAAATGCCTGTGGTAAAATAACTAGTTTCATTGTTTGACTATAATTTAAACCTAAAACCTCGCAAGCTTCCCATTGACCTTTATCAACTCCCATGATTCCACTACGAATTAGTTCTGTTGAATAAGCACCACTATTAATACTCATTGCTACTGCCCCGCAAATATATGGATCAGGTACAAATCTTTCACCAGTAATTGCTCTTACCATTAACGGAAAAGCAATATATAAAAATAAAATCTGTAATAACATTGGTGTACCACGAATCAATTCAACATAAATATTACCTATAATTCTTAAAATCTTATGTTTAGAAATTTTTGCTGCAGCCCCTAAAACTCCTAAAATCAATCCAAAAACTAAAGCACAAGCGGCTAGCAGTAACGACTTACCAGCCCCTTGTAATAAAAAGATTAAATTATCTGCAGTAAAAAAATCAATTAATGCCTCCACAATTATGCTCCCCACTTAGTCTTTAATTCCTGGTATTTATCTGATCCAATAAAAACCTTTAAAGCTTCATTAATATCATCCATTAAATCCTGATTATTCTTATTAGTAATAATCAAATTTTCTTCTTCTAATAATGTCTCTTCTAACATTCTATATCCTGCTTCTTTAACATAATTTTTAGCCACTGCTTCATCTAAAATAATTGCATCAATGCCACCTGAATTTAAAGTTTCAATTAAGACCTTAACATCTTTAACTGCCTTAACATTAGCATCTTTAATTTCATTAGCAACACCTTCTCCAGTAGCTGCTAACTGTGCTCCAATATTTTTACCTTCTAAATCTTTAACAGTCGTAATTGTACTATCACTGGCTACTAGCGCAACCTGTCTAGAATCATTATATTTATCTGACCAAACGACATTTTCCCAATCTTCATGATAAGTAAAACCTGAAATACCTAAATCAATTTGATCAGCCACTAAACTAGTCGAAATAGTCTCAAAAGATAATTTTTTAAATTCATATTCATAATCATGCCCATTTTCATTCATAATTCTAAATAGTTCTTTTGTCATATCAATATCAAAGCCAACCATTTCATTACCATCTAAAGATTCATATGGTGGATAATCTGGTGAAATTCCAATTAAAACCTTCTTTTTTGAATTATTCCCACCACAAGCTGCAAGTGAAACAGCCATCATACATACTAACAATACTTTAAATAATTTTTTCATTTTTCCCTTTCCTTTCTTATGCAAAAATAAAAATCTCTTAGCCAAAGCTAAGAGACGAAATTTCCGCGGTACCACTCTCATTGATATAAAGAATTTATATCCCCTCTTGTCTGTAAAGTAGACTTACTGACCATCATACTATTAGTTCAAACAGTCCTCTTCAAAGTGCGGTTCATTTAATCTTGTTTACTGATCTTACACTCTCATCAGCTCGCTTAAAAACTCAATTAAACTACTCTCTTTATCAACGAGTTTATAATATATATCTGTATTATATAAAAAAACAATTTATTGTCAACAGTTTTAACTATTTTATCTTAAGAAATTTATGATTAAAATGATCGATTTTTCTACTAATTTTCTTTAATATTTCATTATGGCTTTCTAATTCATTTAATGTTTCCTCAAGCATTTCATTGGTTTGATTAATCATTTCTATATTTTGACGATACCGCTTAGTATTCAAACGTTTCTTTTCATCACTTCGAAGCAGCATTAAACATCCTAAAATCAATAATCCAAAAATTCCTACAATCATTAATAACCCTTTTATCATTTCCATATCATCACCAGCTATAGTATACCACATTTATTTAATCTATCCAAAATATTTATAAATACAGTTTCATAATATAATCACATTTATATTTACATTATAACTCATTAAAACAAAATAACAATATTTGATTAAAGACGTTTAAAAGAGTTCATAATAATTTAGAAGGAGTGATAAAATTATGCCATATATTAATGATATATATGCAAGACAAGTATTAGATTCAAGAGGTTTTCCAACAATCCAGGTAGAAGTTACAACAAAAAGTGGTTTCTGTGGCAGTGCCATTGTTCCTAGCGGTGCATCAACTGGAAAATACGAAGCATTAGAATTACGTGATAATGATGATATGCGTTATCTTGGAAAAAGTGTATTTAAAGCTGTCAACAACGTCAATGAAACAATTAACCGATTATTAAAACAAAAAAATATTTTAGATCAACGTGAAATAGATTTAGCTATGATTCGCTATGATAACACAGAAAATAAATCTAAATTAGGTGCTAATGCTA
Source organism: Erysipelotrichaceae bacterium (assembly GCA_021770925.1). Taxonomy (GTDB): domain Bacteria; phylum Bacillota_I; class Bacilli_A; order Erysipelotrichales; family Coprobacillaceae; genus Thomasclavelia. Next base: position 52,660 of record JAETPY010000006.1, read on the forward strand.
TGTTAGCAGTATCTTTAGCGGTAGCCAATTGTGCTGCTAATTACCTAGGTATTCCTTTATATCGTTATTTAGGAGGATGTAATGCTAAGATACTGCCAACACCAATGATCAACATAGTAAATGGTGGAAGCCACGCTACTAATTCTCTAGATTTTCAAGAATTCATGATTATGCCAATCAGTGCTAATTCCTTTTATCAGGCTATGGAGATGGCTACAAACGTTTTCCATACCCTAAAAAACATCCTTAAACAAAACAGTTTAGCAACTTCAGTTGGTGATGAAGGAGGATTTGCCCCAAACCTAGAAAGCAATGATGATGCTTTAGACCTGATTATTAAAGCAATTAAAGAATGTCATTTAGAACCTGGCAAAGATATAGCCATTGCTTTAGATGTTGCATCTAGTGAATTATATCAAGATGGTATTTATACGATTCACGGTCATAATTATACAAGTGAAGAATTAATCAAATATTATGAACAGTTAGTAAATAAATATCCAATTATTTCTATTGAAGATGGCTTGGATCAAGAGGATTATGAAGGCTGGAAAAAACTTACTAGTAGATTAGGTGATAAGATTCAATTAGTAGGTGATGATTTATTTGTTACAAATACAAAACGACTGCAAGCTGGTATTGATGGACATTATAGTAATAGTATTTTAATTAAATTAAACCAGATTGGTACTCTAACTGAAACCATCGACTGTATTGAACTAGCACTTAAAAATAACATAGCCCCTATTATTTCCCATCGTTCTGGAGAAAGTGAAGATACTTTTATTGCTGATCTAGCAGTTGCTTTAAATATTGGACAAATTAAAACTGGTTCAATGTCAAGAAGTGAACGTATTTGTAAATATAATCGACTTTTAAAAATTGAAGACGACTTAGCAGGCAGCTCATATTATCAAGGAAAAATTAATAATAAATAATATTTACGGCTTATCATTAAGCCGTTTTTATATTAATAACTCAAGTTTCGCAGTTCAGGTATCATCTGATCCAATCCTTCATAGAAGGACCGTACTCAGATAAAAGTATATATATTAAAATCAAAGTTATATTGATTTTTTCAATATAAAAGCATTCCTTGCAATATAAGTGTTTAAAATAATACAAATGGAGTGTACTTATATCTTATCATCTATTTCAAAACTATGTAACTTGATAAATTCATTTTCTTCATCTTTTTATGAACCTGGTATTTTTAATGCTCTTGAAGTTAAAAAAGTATCCTCTCTTCTATCATATGCCTTGTCAATTCCAAACATAAAGAAAAATTACCAGGAAAAGACTGCATTTGTTGTTTTCTTAATATTTTAACAGCTGTCATCTTTCTTTGGCTGCTACTGTCAGACATCTTTTCAATGATTATTACAAATTTTTAAAGTAAAATATATAATTCTTTTGTATATATTAATAGGAGATCTTTTTTATGACAAAAGAATTTTATAATGATTTTAAAAACGATATCTTATTTAAATATTTACTCCATGATGACTTAGATCCTGACTGTATCTTTATGTTAAAACTCTTTATCGAAAATATCCTCAATATTAAATGTGATCACATCTCTGTCCTTAA
>JAETPY010000143.1 GCA_021770925.1 Erysipelotrichaceae bacterium
GTAGTATACCACCTCTCTTATAGGATACTACAAAAACGATTGGATGAGAATTATTTTTAATAAAATGTTTGTGTCCGACCGACGAAGGCGGACGGAAATGGAGGGAATTATGAGTAGAATTGTCAAAAAACTATTTTTAGTAATTTTAGTTATAGTAATAACTTTCACAACAGCAGGAGTTAGTGCAATTAATTTAAAAGCTGAAGTAGAGGTTTCTTCTACAAATAAAGAGGTAAAAATTGAATTAATTCAAAATGATAATGTAGTAGAAACTGGTACAAACGTACTGACACATACAAGAAATTATAACCGTTCAAGTACAAAGACAAACGGCGATGAAATTGTTATTACAGCACCTGAGGGTGTGCACTATTTAATGGTCCAATTAGACAAATATTGTGGAACACCAAAAACTACGGGAATGTTAGAAAATGAACAAGTAGAAGGTAGTACAAGACCATCAAATATGTCATCACTTGAATATGGTGAAACTTTAGTATATTTAATGAATAATGAATTTCATTTTGTTATTCCTGGTTTAACAGGAACAGATGCTGGGGGTACTACTTTAGGCGGTGGAAACTGGCCTTACGATTCACGTGCCTTTTCAACATCAGGGAATACAGAAAAAGTAATTACCGCAAGAGTTGCAACAGAAGAAGAAATTAATCAGCGCAGAAATCTTGCTTTAAATCCTTTTGATTTACGGGGAAATGACAATGGTCGTTCTGAACCAAATAAAAAGGGTGATATTAGTGTTTTTCCTCATGCTTTTGCAAATCGAGCAACTGATAATAAGCGTGAATTTGAACCACGAAATGCAATTGATGGATTTGAATATAATGCATCACATGTAGGATTCCCTTATCAAGCATGGGGTTGTGGAAATGAAAAAACAGATTCTGAGTTTTCAGTTTTGTTTGGTCGCTATGTTGAAATTGATCAGGTTGATATTACTGTAAGAGCACAATGGAATCCACCACAGCCTAACAATGCATATGATCATGATATAAATTGGACAAGTGCTACATTGGAATTCTCTGATGGAACAGAGATGCCTATTACTTTACAGAAATTAGCTTCACCTCAAACGATTAAACTACCTGAAAAGAAAATAGTATCATGGGTACGTTTAAAGGATCTTCCTGTTAGTGAAGAAATAATTCCTGTAGATGGACGTAAAAAATTTTCTGCTTTAACAGAATTTAAAGTTTGGGGAACAGAAGTAGATAATTCTAAAGTTGATATACCATCTGGAGAAAGTTTGGTAAATTTAGCTAAAAAAGTAAATGATTATTGGATCAAGACTGGTGGAAATACGGGAAGTGATGCTACTAATTATAATCATGGTCATTCTGTGACCAGTGAATTTTGGGCTCCATCTGTATTTTATACTGGTAATATGGAAGCTTATTATTTAACTGGTGATGAAAACTACACTGATTATGCAAATCGTTGGGGAAGTAATAATATTTATAATGGTGAAGCATGGAATACTAAAGCTGACATCGGAAGAATTGGAAAATATTTTCCTGATAATCATGCAAGTTTTCAGACATATTTAGATATGTTTTCAATAACTTCTGATAATGGTTTTGATGTAAATAATGAAAAAATTAAAAATGTAGTTCCAATTATGAATGAAATGGAAAAAATGAGTATAAGTGATTTAAAAAGTAAAAATGGTTATTGGGATAGAATCGATTTCTTTTATATGGAGCTTCCTAACTGGACTAAGATGTATCTTTTAACTGGCGAAGATAAATGGTTAGATAAATTAAGAGCATTATATAATGATCGTAAAGCAGAACTTTATGATGAAGAAACAGGTTTGTTCTATCGAGATAAAAATTATGTATTTGATGCTAATGCTGTTTATAATCCAAATAGTGATGGGAATAATCAAAAAATTAGTCCTAATGGTAAAAAAGTTCTTTGGTCTAGAGGTAATGGCTGGGCAATGGCAGCACTAGCAAAAGTCTTACAAGATTTACCAGATAATCGAATAAATGATCGAAAAGAATATGAAGCAGTATTTAAGAAAATGGCTGCTACATTGATTCAGGTGCAAGGTGAAGATGGATTTTGGAGAATGAATTTGGATGATTATAATCATGATATTCGCTCAGAAACTAGTGGGACGCTTTTCTTTGCTTATGGCTTAACATGGGGGATCAATAATGGGTTATTAGATAAAGAAATTTATTATCCAGCTGTAAAAAAAGCATTTTTGGGATTAAATGCTAATGCCATTAGACCTGATGGTTTAGTAGGACGTTCTGAACTGATTAGTGCTTATCCAAATCCAAAATGTTCATTAGGAATAGGATCTTCACAAAGTTATGCCCCTGCAGCAACAGTATTATTTCTTTCAGAATTATCCAAATTAGTTGAACAGGGTTATGTTACAAATGATGTGGAACCAGCATTGAATAAAAAAATGATTGACAGTATAGCAGTAAAAGAAGATTCGAAGTATGCAGTAGTAAGCTCTAAACTAAGAGAATTAGTAACTGGAACAGAATTAAAAACAATTAAACAAAACGAAAAAATCTATGTACCTAAAGATTTTATCAAAGATGTATATGGTGAAAATATAGCTAATGAAATTAATGATGCAATAACATATGATAGTATCTCTTATGTGGCATTAGATGGAGTCATTGTAGATAAAAATAATCGTAAATTATCTAGTCTTGCAAATGATATTTCAATTGTTAGTTATAAAACAAATTTATTTAATTCAAATATCGATTCTAAATTAATAGATTTATTGAATATTGGACTAACAGATGGTAAATATCCACTAAGACCAGAATATTCAATCCGTTTTGATTATACTGGATCAGCAAAACAACCAAAACCTTCTGATGATGCTCTTGTCTCTACTAGTTCAAATAGTTCAGGAGCAGTATCAGTGAGCAGATTAATTGGTCCAAATACAGAAAATCTTGTAAATGTAGAGTTTGATATGACCAGTATATTATCACCAGGTCAAACAAATGCAATTGTTGGAATTGGAAGTACTGATTCTAATTATAGTGCATATTCTCAAGTACCGATTATCATCCGTATGTATAAAGATGGAAGTTTTGGTGTTTACAACAATAAAGCTTATGTACAAAGCAGTGTTAAGTTTACTCAAAATGAAAAATATCACATTAGAGTGTCTATTGATTTAACAACAAAAAAATATAGTGTATTTGTTGGTGCACCAAATCAAGAAGAAGTACAAATTGCTGATAATTTTGCTTTTCGTTCAACTGCGACAGTGCCTAGTAATATTGGAAAGATTTATTTGTTTAATAATGATCAAGAAGCAGGTAAATATTGGTTAGAAGATATTTATCTTGGAAAATTGTTAACCCCATCTAAAGACGCTCTTGTTTCTACTGTTTCAAATACCTCAGGAGGAGATTGTGCTAGTAGACAAATTGGTCCAAGTACTAGAAATACCGTAAATGTAGAATTTGATATGGCAACAGCATTGGCACCTAATAAAACTAATGCAATTGTAGGGCTTGGAGACACTGGTTCTAATTATAGTGCATATTCTCAAGTACCAATTATTATTCGAATGTTTAATGATGGAAGTTTTGGGGTTTATAATGGTAAAGGATATGTGCAAAGCAGTGTCAAATTTATAAAGAATGAAAAATATCATATTCATGTATTAGTTGATTTAGAAACAAAAAAATATAGTGTTTATGTAACTGCACCAAATCAAAAGGAGATACAGATTGCTAATGATTTTACCTTCCGCTCAACGGCAAAGGTACCTAGTGACATAGGAAAAATTTACTTATTTAACAATGATCAGGAAGCAGGAAAATATTGGTTAGAAGATATTTATTTAGGAATAAGAACAGATAAAGAAAATCTTAAAAATATTTTGGCAGAAGCAAAAGTGTTATTCGGTGAATTATTTTAATTAAAATAACAGCTATTTAGTCAAATAAAAATAATAAACATAGAAAAATAGTTAAAATAATTTGATAAAATGATAGGCAAATTATTTTAAC
>JAETPY010000144.1 GCA_021770925.1 Erysipelotrichaceae bacterium
TTTGTAATAAATAAAATTGTATTCGTGATATTTTAAAAGATAAAATAGTTAATATCTTTTGATGAATAGCTTGAATGTATAAAAATACTTTTTTTAGGATGATGTTAAAAAAGAAAAGTCATTAAAATAAAAAACAATCAATAAAGTTATATTGAAAATCTAAAATAATTTAAAAATATTAAAACTATATATTTTTAAGATAATACTGTTAGTTTATCTTGAATAGGGCAGTGTATTTTTATCATAAAAATAAATAAAAAAGAACTTATCTATGCTATAGATAAGTTCTAGTAGATTTTTAATAATTGAATAAAATTTATTTAAAATTCTGATATTATCTTTTTATTCGTCATAAATGTTAACTATTTCACCATTTAAAATACGATTCATGTTTTTAACAGCGCAGAAATTACCACACATACTACAGGTGTCTTCTTTTTCTGGTTTTGCCTGAGCTCGATAATTACGAGCCTTTTGAGGGTCTATTGCGAGTTCAAACATTTTTTCCCAATCTAAATTTTTACGAGCAGTACTCATTTGATGATCAATTTCTTTAGCACCTTTAACTCCTTTTGCAAGATCAGCAGCATGAGCAGCTATTTTTGAGGCAATAATTCCTTCTCTAACATCATTTAAATCAGGTAAACGTAAGTGCTCAGCTGGTGTTACGTAACAAAGAAAAGCTGCACCATGATAAGCTGCAAGTGCACCACCAATGGCTGCTGTAATATGATCATATCCAGGGGCAATATCAGTTACTAAAGGACCGAGAACATAAAATGGAGCTCCCTGGCAAATGGTTTGCTGGATTTTCATATTTGCTTCAATTTGATTTAATGCCATGTGTCCAGGACCTTCGATAATTACTTGAACATCTTTCGACCAGGCGCGTTTAGTAAGTTCTCCTAAGGTTACTAATTCTTCAATTTGACTAATATCACCAGCATCTTCGATGCAGCCAGGACGGCAGGCATCGCCTAAGCTCATTGTGACATCATATTTTTGGCATATTTCTAAAATTTTATCATAGTGTTCATAAAATGGATTTTCTTGACCAGTCATTTCCATCCAGGCAAAAATTATAGAACCGCCACGAGAAACAATGTTAGTTAAACGTTTATTGTTTTTAAAACGCTGAGCAGTATTTTTGTTGATTCCAACATGAATGGTCATAAAATCGACACCATCCTTAGCATGCATTTCAACAATATCGATCCATTCTTTAGAAGTAATTTCCTTTAATGGTTTGTGATAATAAACAACTGCATCATAGATTGGCACGGTACCAATAATTGCGGGACACTCATGTGTTAATTTACGTCTAAATTTTTGGGTATCACCAAATGAACTTAGATCCATTATTGATTCAGCACCCATGTTAACAGCATCATTTACTTTTTTTAATTCCATATCTAAGTCTTTCCAGTCACGTGAGGTTCCTAAATTAACATTGATTTTAGTTTTTAACATAGAGCCAATACCATTTACATCAAGGCATTTGTGTAATTTATTGGCTGGAATAACGATTTTACCTTGGGCTACTAAATTTCTTAATTCTTCTACTTTCATTTGTTCTTTAGCTGCTACAATCTTCATTTCTGGAGTAATAATTCCTTGTTTTGCAGCGTTCATTTGTGTTGTATAAATCATATTTTTACCTCCATTTTATATTATCTAGATAGAAAAAGGCTTGAACCAGGCAGGTACAAACCAAGATATGTAATAAAATGGTTAGATTCCTACGTTGGCATTACCCAAATCAGGTTATACAGGTCGAAGTTTGATTACTTCCTCTCAGATCGCATACGAACTCCCTGTCTATGTAATTAAGTCTACATGTAGTTGATAAAAAAGTAAATGATTATTTATTTTTTTGTTGATTTAATTTTTTTATGTTGCTAGTACGTCCATGTTTCAAGATTCGACGATAATTTTCTGCTAATGCTTTTTCGTAACTGCTAGTCATCCAAGGAATGTAAAACTGAGTATTACCTAGTTCTTTAGGGAGATATTGAATATATTCCCATAACTCCGGTCGACTATAGTCATATTTTTCATCATCAGTCAATCCTGCAGGGGTTAAACGAAGATAATCAGGGGTCTTTAATGAACGCTCATTTAAAGATGCTGTAGCATTATCGATAGCATTTTCGCTTGATTTAGATTTAGGTGATAAACAAAGATCGATAATTGCATTGGCGATTGGAATTCGTGCTTCAGGAAAACCGATTGTTTTTGCAGCTTGTAATGCAATAACTGTTCGCATACAGGCATTGGGATTGGCTAATCCAATATCTTCATAGGCGGTGGTGATTAAACGCCGTTCTAAGGATTCGATATCTCCAGATTCAATTAATTTTGCAAAATAATACATAGCACCATTGGGATCACTTCCACGAATTGATTTTTGCAGGCCGCTTAAAGTATCATAATAGTTATCTTCATCTTTATCATAGATAACATTGGTTTTAATAGAAGCGGTTTTTAAATCATTTAGAGTGATATGATGATCATCACAGACAATAGTACAAATTTCCAAACAATTATAACCATATCTAATATCCCCGCTGCATAATTTCGCAATACTGCTTAAAGCATCGCTGTCAATAGTATATTCATTATTTAAACCATTAGGAGAAATTAAAGCTTTTTTTAAACCAATAATGATTTCTTTTGTTGTTAAAGGCTTTACCTCAAGAATATGACAGCGAGATCTAATAGCTGGATTAATTGAATGAAATGGATTAGCAGTAGTGCAGCCTGCGATTATTAATAAACCACTTTCCATATGGGAAAGAAGATCATCCTGTCGAGCTTTATTTAAGCGATGTACTTCATCAATAATGACAAATAAACCATCACTTAATTTAGCTTCTTCAATAATAGTATCCATTTCTTTTTTATTACCAGTAGATGCATTGAAGATACGATAAGGTATGTTCAAATCATTGGCTAAAGCCATGGCAATAGTTGTTTTGCCACAACCAGGACTGCCATATAGAATGATTGAAAAAGGATGTTTTTTTTCAACGAATTTAGTTAAAATAGCGTTTGGCCCAATTAGGTGCTGTTGACCAATAATTTCGTTTAAGTTTTTTGGACGCATTTTATTTGCGAGGGTTGATGACATATTATCTTCCTTTCGTTTTTAAAATCAGTTATAATGATTATAACATTTTTAAATATTGAAAGATAGGTGAATTAAAATGAGATTGGTAGTTCAAAAAGTAAGTCAAAGCAATGTTAAAATTAATGGTAAAATTGTTGGGGCAATTGAAAAAGGATATATGGTTTTAGTAGGAATAACTAATGATGATGATGAAAGTATTGTTGAAAAAATGGTTGATAAATTAATTAACTTAAGGATTTTTGAGGATGAAAATGATAAATTGAATTTATCATTACTAGATGTAAAAGGAAGTATTTTGTCAATTTCGCAATTTACTTTATATGCAAATTGTAAAAAAGGAAGAAGGCCAAGTTTCATAGATGCAGCCAAACCAGATATATCAAGTCCATTATATGATTTTTTTAATAAAATTTTAGAAGAAAGAGGAGTTAAGGTAGAAAGAGGGGTTTTTGGGGCGATGATGGAAGTGTCATTAATAAATGATGGTCCAGTAACAATTATTTTGGATAGTAAAGAGATTTTTTGATGATGAACTAGTTTCATCATTTTTTGAATAGCAATTAAAGCAAAAAAAGTCAAAAAAAGTATTTACAAAAGAAGAAGTATGTGGTAAATTAAGTAGGCACTCAGGAGAAGGGCCGAAGGAAGCGGAAGCTAAAAGAAAAAAAGTCAAA
>JAETPY010000145.1 GCA_021770925.1 Erysipelotrichaceae bacterium
CTGGCATCATTGCATTCCATGTAGATTCAATATATTCATTTTCATTTAATCCTAAGACTTTATTTATCGTTGCTTCCAATAATGATTTATCAACTACTTCTACTTCTTCTAAACCAGCTATTGCTGCCTGTAATTTATCATATGCTTCATCTATTTCTTCCTGCATTGCATTTGCATTATTCATTACTGTATTTGCTGTTTCTAATGCATCCGCTAATGTCTGCCATGATTCAGGTGTATAGTTTCCTTCTACTAATTCATTTGTTGAATTAATTAATGCTTCTAATTCAGCTTTATCACCTTTAACAAATTCCAACATATGCATAGCTGCTGATAAACGGACAAATGAGGCATCTACCTGTGCCTGAGTCGCCTTATTATTAGCTAAGATAGTTTTTGCTTCAGCTAATGCTGCTTTAAATTCTGTAACTACTGCTGGTACTACTTTATCTAACTGTTCTTCAGTTACATTATTTGCCATATCTACAGCTATTTGTAAGGCTGTTTTATTTGTTAACTCATTACCATATACTCTTAATTCGTTAATATGGAAGGCACTATTCGCTGAATTAAATTTTCCTACTACTTTAACATATCTAGCATATACTTCCTGATCACTAACATTAATATCTTCACCAAAAATAGTTGATTTTTCTGTTCCCTCAGTTTTTGAATAAAGAGGGGTAAATGTTTTTCCATCAATACTTGTATAAATATCATAGTAGTAATATCGATCGTTTCTACTCCAATATGTAATAATATTTAAACTATCCAACAAATAAACATCTTCTAAATCAACTGTAATCCAAGGATTATTAGAATAATTTCCACCATCCCAGTATGTTTGTCTATCCCCATCAACAATTTGGACGTCTTTACTATTTTGTGAAGATCCTGCACTTGTATCAGTTCCACTAGATGTTACAGGTTTCAAATATGCAAGATTATCTTTCTCATGACCAAATACTTCCATCTCTATAATATGAATATTATTAATATCTGGCCTTCCAACAACTGTAGTTTTGATACCTTTAAGTTTGATATACGAAATACTTTCATCAATATCTATTTCATGTTCAAAACCATTACTTGTAGCGTAATCATCACTTAAATTTTCACCTATTTTTACCCAATTTAACTTATCACTGCTTCCATAAAGTTCATACTGATAAATTCTTTGTCCATTCCAATATGGATAAACCACAATACTTTCCACATCATATGCACCATCTAAATCAATGATAAATTCAGCATCTTTACTTGCCACATTTCCATTGTTTTCACTTGCCCAATAATTGCTTGTATTTTTCACCCCATCATTAATTTTATAAGCATTTCCTTGATTACAGTTTGCTTCAGTATTCATTTTATAAGCAATATTTACTAATTTAACTAAATTATTTACTGCATCATTAATTTGATTATAAGCTAAATCAAGTTCATCTTTTGTTACATTATCACCTAAAGCCAATATATTTTTTGCATTTTGCAAAGCATCATTTACTTTAGCTACAGATTCTTTTGTATAAGCACTAAAATTCCTATTTTCCACTTCTTCAACAAATTCTTTTAGATATGTATTATCATATATAACTTTTTCTGTTTCACTTAAATTAAAATCAGTAGTAATTGTAATACCATTTTCTGTATAAGTAAGTGTGATTGTCTGATCTGCACCTTTTACTGGATCAAAATTACTAATTTGCACTAATTCACTAATATCACGAGAATAATTAGAATTATAGAATGCTTCAATATTTAATTTTAAATTTTCGTTAGCTTCATATTCTTTTTCTTGTGTAATAACCAAGCCATTTAATTTAGAAAGAGCTAATTTACTAGAAGCTTTAACACCTGCAATTGAAGCTATACCACTAGCTTGCAAAGAAATTGATTCATATCCACTTGAACCAGTATAACATCCTGCATTTGAAATCATTTGTAATGGTGTATTTCCAGTTTCATAAGCTGATAAAAGACATTGTGTGAAAAAATATACTGAACCTCTAGGAATATGATAATCACTTGTCACCATTGCAAGAGATTTAACCTGAGGATAATTTTCATTTAAAATTTTATAAGTATTTTTGGCATTTCCAACTGTGTCTGGTGCTTTATTTTCAATAATCAAACGCTCGCTAGAAAGTCCCTGTTCTAACAGCCACTGCCCCATTAATCCACCTTCTGTTACATTTGGATTGCCAGAAGCAGTTCCACCACCTGTAACAACTACGTATGAATTTGGATATTTTTTTGCACTATCCAATCCAACCTGAAGTCTATTAATTAATTCCTGCTTCATTGTTCCATCAGAATTTAAAGCAAAACCTAAAATAACAATGCATAGACTATCATCCTGAGGTAAACCATCTGGAAGGACACCAATATTTGTATATCCTTCTTTATTAACACTGCTCCAAAAATTCATAATTTCTTGCCACGCATCATATTTAGATTTATCAAGCTCTTTAATTTCATCAAGTGTTCTTAAAATATCAGTTTCTGCATTATCTTGATAATCTCTATAATATGCAATCAATTCCCCAATGTAAGTATCTACATCTTCTTCATTTGTTTTAACTGCATATACTGATAATGGACTAATAATGCTGATCATCATTAATAGTGATATAGATACACATATTAATCTTTTAAAAATTTTCATTTTAATTAGTACTCCTTTTAATATATCGTCATTAATATCCCATTCCCCACTAATACAAATAAATTCCCGTACTTCTTTCTATTCGCCTCCTTTTTTAAACTAAAACAGCAAAACTAAAGTAATATCAAAGTTTAAAAATACCTCTAAAACAATTTAGTTTTGCCTATTAAAAATAATTATCTATAAATTAGTATACATTATCAAATCATTTATTACAACGTGTTCAATAATTCTTAGCCAAATAAATATAGTAATACTATAAAAAATTACTCTCATCAAATTAAACTATTTATACATCATATTTTTCATATATATTACATATTTAAATCATTAAAAATATAAATACTTTTCCAAATCTGACAAATCCAATTATATCCAAAATACAAATATTTCTATATAATATTTCTATATTAGGTATATATCAAAACAATAAAACTTAATCTATAGAACATAAACAAATCAATTCTTGATGAGTACAAAAAATATTTATTTCAAAACAGAAATCCATAAAATAAGATAAACCTTAATACTTGATTACATAAAATAAAAATATATCAAAAAACATCTAACAATTTAAAAAAGTGGTTGAAACACATCTGAATCAACCACTTTATCAACAACCTAAATAATAAAATACTTACGCTTTATATCATCAGTATAATTATTTAATTTTAATATCTTTTCTTTTTGGAAAAATAATACCCAGAAACACTCAACGCCATAATTCCCATTGGCATAAAAATACTTATATTATCACCAGTTTTTACACTCGCTGTAATATCTCCTGATTTTACTATATCTTCAACTACAGATAATCCTTCAAGTGCTTTTGTTAAAACTGCTTTTGCTTTATCTACTTCTACTTGACTTGCTTCTGGATCATTTAATACTGTAGCAGCTTTCTCTAATGCTTCTGACACCGCATCCCATGTTTTTGCACTATAGCTTGCTTTGTTTAATCCATTTGCCTGTTTGATTAAATCTTCTAGTAAGTCTTTATTTGGTTTTAATCTTAAGTCTAAGTATGCTCTTATCAA
>JAETPY010000146.1 GCA_021770925.1 Erysipelotrichaceae bacterium
TCTTCTTTGATAATCAATCCGTTTTCAACAAGAACATTTAATACTTTAGTTACATTTCTTTTTGTAGTATTGGTCCAATCCGCTAAATATTGTCTACTCCCAGTATAAGAATCATCGCCATTTTGTGAAAAGCCGTAAATAATTGCATAAATAAGCAGTGCACTTCCACTTAATCCTAATTCTGAAACCATCCATCCTAAAATTGTTATGTAATTGCTTTGTCTAACTTTAGTCTCCATCATTACCACCGATCCTGTTTTTTAATCTCTGTATCTTTAATTCAGCATTGACCTTTAGTTCAGTTTCATCGATACCGAAAATAAATTTAAGCTGTTCAAGCATTATGTAGACATCTGCCATTTCCATAGCTATATCACTTCTATTCTCTTTACCTCTGCGGTCTTTAAGCAGCTCCTTTGTAAGTTCGCTCATTTCCTCTATGGCCATATCGACCTGAGGACCGTTCCCGTAATGTTCCAGGGCATCAAGCATTATGTTAATTTGGTTTGTGTTAAATTCCATGCTGTTTCCTCCATTCCTTAAATAGATATCTAATTCCCAAAACAAGAGACAAAATAAACGCAATAAGCATAATTAGGAAAAATACGAATGCTATTTGTTTAGATGTCATTTTCCTTTGCTTCCCTTGTTGACTTAACATATTTATCACGCAGTTTCGTAATTAGTTGGCATTTTTCACATGTACCGATTTTCTTTTCTTCCTTGCATCCCCATTCATAACAGCAATCAGTGCAGATTTTATCTACAACAAATAGATCATAAAACTCTTCATCATAAATAGTCTCACGTTCTTCATCAGTAAATGTATTTTCAAATACTATATGTATTTCTTCCATACCTTTAAAACCAATTCTAGCGTTTTTGTATCCATTTTTTTGCCTAATATCAAGCCACCGTTCAATGTGCTTTAGAATATTTTGTTTATCCATCTTCTTTCACTTCCATTTTAATTAAATTAGCGTATTGCACTGGAAAGAAACGGTTTTCTTCAAATGCACCATCTTCGCAAGTTCCATCACTATAACTACGATGTGGATATATTCCAGCGATAAAATCTATTCTACAAAATTCATCATATTTAATATCATAAACCCACATATCCTCTTTTAAATCTTCAAGTTTGTATGGTTTGTTTAAATAGATATTTTTTAGCTCTGCTTCATTCTTAACTCCAAAATGTTTACAAAGGTTTCTTATTGTCATTTTCATACAATGTGTCTCAAAACGATAGTCGTGGACATCATCAAGAATTTTTGAGTATTTTTCTTTAAGTTCAAAATAATCATCAATTAGCATATTATATAATCCAATATTTTCAATTTCTCGTTCAGTTACATCATCATCTAAAAAATCAAATAGAGAGAAAAATCGTTGTGAAAGTTCATAATATCTTTCCTTATATTCTTCCTTACTCAACATTTTCTTTTACTTCCTTTAACTTTATCTTTAATGTTTCAACCTCTTTTTCTAATTCATTAGTTTCAGCAATAACCTCATCCAGCTTTTCACTCAGCAGATTAAATCCTTGTATTAAAGTGTCTATAACCTCTGCATGTCTATCAAGCGGTTTATAATAATTTCTTCTTATTTTCTTTTTTAATAATTTAATCATCTTCATCACCGCCCACAATGGTACAGTTAGCTAGAATTTCATAAATTTCCCGCGGTTCTGCATCTTCCCACTTAATGAAACTGAATAAACCGAAATTAAATATTAATGAGAAATCCCCTCCATCACTCCATGCAATTTCTTTTTTATCCGGCTTGTTTCTATAAAAACAAATCTCCCCATCAAAATCACATGCTACAAACCTGTATCCCAGTTCTCTTGCATATCTGAGTATTCTGAATTCAAGCACTGTTAACTCATATGGTCCTTTATATTCTTCTAATAAATCCATAAGCGACAGCTTTAAGCAATCTGAGCAATCTATACCTATTCTATAACAGGTATCATCGTAATTCTGATTTGTTGCAATCCGAGATAAATAACATTGCAAATCCTCACCGGAATTCACCGTATCAAAATTTTTAATTATATCTTTTAGTCTTTCAATTTTTAACATTTTTTCATCCTCACCTTTCCGGTTTCAACACCTGTAAAAAAAGTTACATAATCCCTAAGAGTGTCAATTTTTTTGATAGATAACCTAAATCGTTTAAACTCTACAGCCATCAACACTCTTGGCAATTTTTAATCAATTAAATTTCTAAAAAAAGTTACCGTGACCCCGATTTACGTAAAATCGCACTTCCAGGGTGTTACTTTCTATTTTGTAAAGTCCACTCTTTCCACTGTTCTTTGTTTTTTATATCAACAAAATCACCATCGTTAAATGTCATATCAAATACTTCTAATTCTTCACACGCTTTATCTAATGCTTGTTCCAACTGTTCGATATATTGTTTTACAAGCTCATATTCATCTTCAAAATAATCACCAGCATTATCAAACAGTGCTTTCAAATCATGCATTACTTCACCTTTGTAAATCGTTACTTTATTCTCCATCAAATCCACCCCTTATTTACAAATATTTTAAATACTTCTCTAGGTGATAAACATTGCTTTTCGCTCTCCTCAATCGCTTTATAAATATGGTTGCAATCAACGATACGACTTAATGCAAACTTACCTCTAAATAGCACATTTGCTATGACATATTTTTCCTTAACGCCTCTATACAACATACAATCAGAACATAATTCATCTAATAAAAGAATTAACTCTGTTTCTAATTTTAATTGCTCTTCCTTACTCAACATTTTCTTTAACCTTTAACAATCCTTGTTTATAATTTTTACTAAAACGTGATTTTCCATTATTAATCCATTTATACCCTTTTGGATTAGTTGTTGCATCTTTTATTATTTTCCAATCTTTTGGTAACTTGTCATAAACAATTACACCATTTTTACATAATTTTTCTAACACTTCATCAGCAACATTATTTTCCATCATTCCTATCTCCTAATTAAGATCCTGCACTCATCAGATAATAAGAAATTAAGTGATAAATTTGATCTGACTAATCCACAAACTGAAATTTTCATAATACCATAATTATCAAAATAATATTTTTCTATTTTAATTGCCTGATTACTAAAATAAAATTGTTGAAACTTTTTTAAATGAAGTTTCTTTCTAATTAAAAATAAAATCAATTTATTTAACATTTTCATCATCCTTTTCTTTTTGTCCTAAATAATCAACAATTAAGATCGTTATTATTGCTTCTGCTGCGATGGTTAGGATTACCCCTAACCAAAAATCACTTATCATTTATGTACTCCTCCTAAGTAAACTGCTTCTCTATCATTTTCCGCATCTTCTTTACCCCAACAAATATACAGGAGTGTTACATTGGGTTCATCGTGGTTATACATCTTCATAAGAGTTAGAAGATTACCACCATTGGCATAATACTGATATCCGAATGTTTTTCTTAAACTGTGCATACCAAAAGTAAAATCGATGCCCACTTCCTTCGCATTTCTAGATACAATTTTATGTGCACGCTGTCGCGTTATAGGATAAACGTATTTCTTACCGTTCTGAACCTTCTTTTGTCCAAGAAACAAATAATCATAGTCTGTTAGATTGTTTCTATTTATGTAATCCAGAACATCATTATGCAGTTTCTTATTCATCTTAAAATTTTG
>JAETPY010000147.1 GCA_021770925.1 Erysipelotrichaceae bacterium
AATATCATCAAGACTGTAGTAAATGGGTAGAAGGGTTGAGTGAAAAACAAATTGAATTAATATATGAATATATATTTGAAGAAGATGAATTTGAAGTATTTAAACAAAGAATAGATAAGAGTAATTAGTATTAAAAAAGACAATCACGATTGTCTTTTAAGTAAAATTTATTTTAGATCTAATATTTGTTCAATTGCTGCTATTTGTACACAGATGCATAATAATGACATAGCTTTAGATAATTCTTCAATTGTTGGATAGGATGGGGCAATTCTAATATTAGAGTCTTGAGGATCATTTCCATATGGGAATGTTGCCCCAATTGTTGTTAAAACTACCCCAGCTTCTTTACACAACTGACCAACTCTTTTAGCGCAGCCAGGCATAACATTAAGACTAACAAAGTAGCCTCCATTAGGTTCGTGCCATGAAGCAATATCTTTATTGGCTAATTCACTTTTTAAATGATTTATTACACAATCAAATTTAGGTTTTAAAATATCAGCCTGTTTTTTCATATGAGCTTTAATACTATTTACATTATTGAAGAATTTAAGATGACGTAACTGATTCATTTTGTCTTGTGAGATTGATTGATATGACAAACGTCTCTTTATATCTGAAATGTTATTATCACTTGCTACAAGACAAGAAACACCTCCTCCAGCAAATGTAATTTTTGATGTAGAAGCGACCATGATAACTAAATCTTCATTGTTATGAAGTGGCAGCTCATCAAAAATATTTAAAAGTTTATCTCCCTGCTCATTTAGATCATGAACACAATAAGCATTATCATAAATAATTCTAAAGTCTTTAGCGGCTGGTTTTAAAGCAGCTAGTGCTCTAACGGTTTTATCGCTATAAGTAATTCCTTGTGGATTTGAATATTTTGGTACACAAAACATCCCTTTAACACTATCATCTTTGATTAATTCATTAATTACGTTAATATCGGGACCTTCATTAGTCATTGGAACATTAACCATTTCAATTCCAAAATATTCACAGAAAGCAAAATGACGATCATAGCCAGGCACAGGACATAAAAATTTTATTTTATCTAACTTTGACCATGGTTTACTGCCGCAAACACCAGATAACATTACTTGGGCAATATAATCATACATTAAAGTAAGACTAGACGTCCCCCCAATAATAACATTGTTTTCATTTACTTCTAATAATTGAGCGAATAATTTACGTAATGAAGGCAATCCCTCTAATCCCCCATAATTACGACAATCGATACCATCAACGGAATAATCTTTCATATCTAAGATAGACATTGATAAATCCAATTGTTCTTTACAAGGTTTACCACGTGACATATCAAGTTTTAAGTTTTGGGATTTGAAGTCTTGATAGCTTTGATCTAATACTTTTTTTAAGTCTAATAATTCGTTTTCATTCATTTTTGTAAATGGTTTCATTGGTCTTCCCCCTATTGTTATATTGACTGAATGTATTTTACCATTATATACTATTTTTTCAAGATAATTTGGATAAATTTATCAATATTTGTAATACGATTTTTTATGAATTTTTGTGGATAATAATTTAATATTACAAGGACTAGATAAAATAGGATCTAAAAGATAATTATCAAAATCGTTTGAGGAGATTTAAAGGGGATATATAAGAATCAAAATAAATAATAATATATGTTTTAGCGATTAAATTATAGTTTATTAAAATGATGAATATTTTATAAAGTATCTTATAGTGTATTAAAAAAGCACTGTTTAATTTAGAATTAAATAATGAATGAAAATAGCAATCTAAGATGGTTTGTGAACTAGGTTAATATATAAAAATTTGTTATATCAATTTTTGAATTTAGAAAACTTTATTTTTGATAATCTAGGTATAATAAATTTATCTGTTAGATTGGTTAATAAATAATGGTTGTTATTGATAGTATTGTGGTGTTTAGCATTGATGAAAGATCAAGCATGATTTTATTAAATTTTAGTTATTTAATTATAAAATATTCTACATTTCTATTATCTGTTATTTTATCGGCATATTTTTTATAATTATCAGAGATAATCTCTTTTATATAACTTCTTTGCATGTAATAAACTCTTTTCTAGTTTCTATTTTTTACTAGAAATAACTTGATAAGCGCTTGAAATAATAAATTATTTTATATATATTCATTCCATATCCTTTTAGTTCCAATTTTTTAACAATTTTGTCTATCTTTTTTTGTTGAATAATGATAAAATGCGTATGTGACTATGAAAAATTATACTCATAGAGTACTTTAGTTCATGACAATTTTGGAATTAAAAGTTATGTTCATTTTAATAGTGAAAGATATTAATTGGTATATTATTTTTGTAAATGATAGAAAAATTAGTGGTTTAGCAGTTTGTTTTAATGATCAACCTAAGATGAGTGCTTTTATTTTAAAAATTGAAAAATACATAGTCTTTATGATGAGAATTTTACAAAGTGACATACAGACAACTTTATCATTGATTGATGAAAAGAATTTTTTAGAATCATTTAATAAATGTATTCAATATGAATATTGTTGATTCTAAATTAGTTGTTTAAGAAGTTCTTTAGTAGGTAAAGAAGAATTGATTAGAAAGATTAATCAACATAAAGAATTAGCATTTTTGGATAATGTTTTTGGCAGAATCGAGAAAGTGTCTTTGGAGGTGACTAGGAAGTCATAAGATGGATACTAAAGAAAATTGGTATGTGTTATTTGTGTTAGTTGCAAAAAGTGATAGGTTGTGTTCTACTCTAACTAAAAAGGGGGTAAATGCATTTATTCCCCAAATGGAATATTATCGCAGGGATATTAAGGGTAATGCCTTAAAACCTTTATTTCCAGGTTATATTTTTGTTAAAAGCGATATGGAGCAAAATGATTTTGATAATTTTTTATATAAATTAGATGAGCAAAGAGATGGTTTGATTAAACAGCTTAAAGAAGATGGTATATCGGCTTTAAGAAAAGAAGAGATTGAAATGTTTAATAAGCTTCTTAATAGTAAAGGTATCTTAGAAATGTCCCAAGCATTTATTGAAGATAAGCGTGCTAAAGTTATAGATGGTCCATTAATTTATTATCAAGATCATATAGTTAAAGTTGATAAACACAATAAATTAGCTTACTTAGATTTAGAATTTATGAATAGACGGATCTTAGTAGGATTAGATATTAAAAGCAAAATTTAATAAATGGAGCTGGTTTACCGCACATTTTGTAATTTGAATATAGTTTTTCCTTGGGGTAGGGGGAACTATATTCTTTTTTTATGATTATATAACTGCTTAATGCAGTTTTTTTATTATGGAGGGGATAAATGTTTTGAGTTATAAGCAAGAAATAAATTTTAGAAGAATTATTTTAATTTTATTAGATTCTTTATGTATCGCTTTGTCAGGATACGGTGCTTTGCTGCTTAGGTTTAACGGACCAGTACCTGATCAGTATTTAGAAAAT
>JAETPY010000148.1 GCA_021770925.1 Erysipelotrichaceae bacterium
CAAACGTAGTATCAATACTACACTTTTTTAGCTTCTTCAAAAAATATAACCAGAAGAAATATTATTTAAATATTACTTCTGGTTAATTATTTGTCATCTTAACTTAATGACATTGATCAAAAACCCCGTTAGATTTTTGATACCTTCTTTCAACTCTAAATCAATCTGGGGAGCTAAAACTCCCCGTTAGATTGAGGAGTCTCATTTTGACAAACCCCGTCAAAATTTAGAGACCCTCAATAAGAAGATGTTTTAAATCATTTATTCTTTTTTATCAATCTATGCCATAAATACCAATTCAAAATCATTCCCCCTAATAATAATATCACTGAAAACGATAACAAATTATTATTTAAACTATAAAATATATACAAATACAATATAACCAAAATACATATTATATAAAACATATCTATCAAAACCAGAATTTTTTTCACGATCTTTCCCTCATTATATCACTAGCTATAATGATAACGATCAATTATCTTTTTAGAAAGTTTATTAGCATGTAAAACACATAATACTGCAAAATACGTATATGCATAATCAAATCGTTTAAAGAAAACAGCCATTAAAAGTCCAATAAACGCTTCAACCAAAAAGCATATTAAATATCCATATAAAATATATGGTGTAAAAACATCAAGTTTATTAATCAATTTACCTAAAACTTTAGTTCTATCTAAAATAACTAATATAAGCCATAAACCATATCCTAAAATAGACCATAAAACAGTTTTAACAAAAACCTCTATTAAATTAATTGAATCCATCTTTAGTAAACACCAAAAATAGCCACTGATTATAAATACTACATAAATTCCTAATAAAATACCTGCTTGTCTTTTCATCATTTTTCACCC
Organism: Erysipelotrichaceae bacterium; assembly: GCA_021770925.1. GTDB lineage: Bacteria > Bacillota_I > Bacilli_A > Erysipelotrichales > Coprobacillaceae > Thomasclavelia. The sequence goes on from JAETPY010000148.1 coordinate 864, forward strand.
CTTTTCTTAATTTATTTTATGGTAAAACAGGTATGATTGATTTAATTAACATTATTCTATATTATTTTTATGATCATTATTTTATTTTTTTAATATCATAATACTTTGATAAGTAATTACCAAAATAAAAATTATTAACGCTATACCTATAAGAAGTTCCCCAAAAATAAAGTTATAAATTGTTAAACATATACCAAGTATATCATTAAATAAAACCCAGGCAGCCGCTCTGCCTTTGTTGTTATCTATGTCTAATTTTGCATCAATACATATATCTTTAATAGCCATCGAAATAAACAAAAACATGAAAACTATTGCTTCCAATAAAGCTTTTTTAAACATCAAGATTATAAATGTAACACCTAAAATTAATAATATATAAAATTCAACCTTCTCATAAATTTTCATTTGTAATCCCCTGTTAATTAACTTCTTCATTTTACCTATATTTATTGGTAAAATGAGATAATTTATATTATGATTATTTTTCAATTATGTCATCTGGTGAAATTATTTTATACTTTTGATAAACTGTATCTCTACCTTGTATTTCTACTGCAATGAAATTTTCATTTTCTAATTTGTAGATTTTTGTTCCAACTTCTAACTTACTTGCTTCATAATTAACAAACTCATACTTTCCATTAGTTTTAGGCGTTGTTAATTTTACTTTGCCCAATTTAGGACCTAATTCATCCAAAGAAACCACGTCAGATGTTTTTTGATAGTATACATCATTAACCTTTACAATATTCTTAAATTTTAAATTTCTTACCGAGCTACACCCTGAAAAAATAAAAACAACAGATAAAATCAGCAGTTTAAATTTATTCAATCCTTTTTGATATTTCATTGATCAATTTCCTTCATCATTTCTATAATTTTATTATAACACAAAAAAAGAGGAAATAGGTACCAATGTCATTAAGTTAAGGATTTGATGACACATGAGGAGTTCATGAAAACATGAGCCCCTCTTTTTTTGTGTTTTTTCATATAAAAGTATTGACTTTCATATGAAATTGTGGGGCTATTATCAATACTAAATTGATAATAGCCCAATTGTTTATAGGTATACATCGGAGGTACTACATCATGAATAGCTATAAACATCTTAAAAACGTATTGAATTATTATCTCGATAAAATGGCTCAGTCTTGTTCACTTTTTTGCGAAAATCCTGAAACTGATTTTACTCGTGAAAGAATGCTTAATTTCAAAACAACTATGAAAAATGTCATTTGTTTGGAAACGGGTTCCTTGAAAGATGAGCTTCTTAAACTCAATGATTTCTCTATTGATACTCCTACTGTTTCTGCCTTTGTCCAGGCTAGAAGTAAAATCAAAGTTGATGCTTTTAAAACTTTATTTGATAATTTCAATAAGAAAACACATGTCAATAAATTATGGAAAGGTTATAGACTTATCGCTATTGATGGCAGTGAACTGCCTATTGATAATACTGTCTTTGATAAAGATACGACCTTATTTGGTAAAGGAGATTTCAAACCTTATTCTGCTTTTCACTTAAATCCTTCTTATGATTTATTGGAATGTACTTTTGATGATCTTATTATTCAGGGACAAGCAAAAATGAATGAAAATGATGCTTTCTGTCAGCTTGTAGACAGATATAATGGTCCAAAAGCTATTTTCATAGCTGATAGAAATTATGAATCATATAATGGCTTTGAACACGTTGTAAAGTCCGGTAATTTTTATCTGATACGTGTTAGAGATATTACTTCATGTGCATGTATTACTCAATCATTAGGTCCTTATCCTGAGGGTGAATTTGATATTGATGTTTTTAGAATGTTGACTTTAAAACAAACAAAAATGACAAAAGCATGTCCTCAACTCTATAGATTTTTACCAAACAAATCTCGTTTTGATTTTATGTCAAAAGAAAATCCCTGGTATGAATTTAACTGTAGGATCGTAAGATTCAAAATAACTGATGATATTTATGAAACAGTCATCACTAATCTTGATAGAAAAGAGTTTTCTATGGATAATATCAAAGACCTGTATAACAAACGCTGGGGCATTGAAACATCATTTAGACAAGTTAAATATGCTCTTGGGTTGAATGCATTACGCGCTAAGAAAAGACAACTGATTCAGCAGGAAATATATGCACGCTTACTGCTTTATAATTTCAGTCAGCGTATCGTTCAAGATATAAAAATACCAAAGAAAGATAAAAGAAAATATAAATATCAGGTAAATTTTACCAGATCATTTCATATAATAAGGCATTTTCTAAGAAAAAAAGGTGGGAAAATCCCACCTGTAGATCATCTGATAGCTAAAGAAATTTTGCCAATTCGACCCGGCAGAACAGACCCACGACACGTCAAGCCAAAAACTGTCGTGTGCTTTAACTATAGATATGACTAGTCTTTACTATTATACACCTTGTCAAATGCAGTATCAATACTGTACTTTTTTAGCTTAAAAAAATAGAAAACCAGAAGATAAATCTTTATTTGATGTATCTTCTGGTTGGAATA
>JAETPY010000007.1 GCA_021770925.1 Erysipelotrichaceae bacterium
AGCCTCAGCTAATGCCTCATTAAATTCAGTTACTACTACAGGAACCACCTTATCTAATGCTCCTTGTTCTTTTAATGTATTAGCAGTATTTACAGCTATTTGTAATGCTGTTTTATCTACATTTAACACTTTAACTAAATTTTCAATCATCGCTTGTAAATTATCATATACTTCATCAACATCTTCTTGCAATACATTTTCATCTGTCATTACTTCTTTAGCTGCATCTAATGCTGTTTTATATGATGCCCATGAATCAGCAGTATAATTTCCTTCTACATATTTTTCTGTAGAATTTATCAATGCTTCTAATTCACTCTTATCACCTTTTACAAATTCTAACATTTGAAGGGCCCTTGATAAACGCGCAAATGATGCATCAACTTTAGCTTGAGTAACACTTTTATCTGCTAAAATATCTGTTGCTTCAACTAATGCGGCATTAAACTCTGTTACTACTATAGGAACCACTTTATCTAATTGTTCTTCAGTAATATTATTAGCCATTTCAACAGCAATTGATAATGATGTTTTATCTACTTCATCTTTATCTAAAAGTGAATCATAAGTTAGACCATAACCTCTAGAATAAATAATATTATTAGTATATGTATCATTAGAATTATCAAATTCTGGAATATTAACAGGTAATTTTCCTATAGCTGCAAATGTTCCTAAAGCAACTTCAATCCCTGCAATAATATTAGGACCATAAGCGGCTTTATCTGAAGTTATTCCTCCAACCAAAGCCTCAGTTACATCAACAGAAGAACCTTTACATCCATAAACCGCTAATATTGCATCCGCATTTGGGTATAATTGAACATCATATGGTTTATCAACAGACATGATAATAGATGTTTTATTATTTTCATGACAATAATTTACATAATTATTAGGTGCAGCTGATAACCAATGATCATATTCCATTCTAACAGCTGATGATATTTCAGAATTAATAATAACTGTATCCGCCCAATCTAATAATCCTTGAAGTTCTTCATCAATTATTGCATTTGCAAATCTATAAACTTTACATTCTGCACCTTCTGGAACTAAATCTACCTCTTTTGCACGATTCCATGCCATTACCATTTGTGCTTTTTCATTATTATAAGGACATAACATTAAAACTTTTGAATTTTCAGTAATATTTAAAGGTAAAGTATCATTTTCATTTTTAATAACTGTTACTGCAGCTGCTGCAATTTCTCGCTCTAACTCTCTATTTTTTGTAGAACCAACAGTAGCTAGTGCTTTTTCTAATGAATGATCGTTTTCATTATAGTCTAAGATTCCCCTGTTTTCTTTAACAGTTAAAATTCTTGTAACTGCATCATCAAGCCGCGATTCTGGAATTTCACCACTTTCAACAGCTTCAATAACTCCATTGATTATTGCATCTAAATTTTTTAAATCATCTAAATTATATAATGTACATGGCATACAAATCATATCTATACCAGCTGCAATCGCAGTTTTAACAGCCTGCACTTGGTCATAAATAGCTGAAACACCAGCCATATTCATTGCATCAGTACACACAATACCATCAAATCCCATTTCATTTTTTAATAAATCTGTCAATATCTTTTTAGACATTGTTGCTGGTAAAGATTCTTCCTGTCCAGTCTTGTCTGAAAGGATTTTAGTGTCATCCAATTGTGGATATAAGATGTGAGCAGTCATGATCATCTCAATTCCTTGATCAATAGCAACCTCATAAGGTTTTAATTCGTTTTCTAATAATTCATCTTTAGATTTATCGACAACAGGTAATCCATAGTGGGAATCTGTTGCTGTATCTCCATGTCCAGGAAAATGTTTTGCACAACCAATAACATTATAATCTGCTAGCCCTTTAATTGTCGCAGAAGCTAATGTTCCTACCAGCGCAGCATCATCACTATATGAGCGAAGTCCAATAACTGGATTATTTGCATTATTATTAACATCAACAACAGGAGCTAAATTTGTATTGATTCCTAAAACACTCAATTCGCTCCCAATAATTTTTCCAGCTGCCTCAGCATATTCAATACTTCCAGTTGCACCTAAAGCCATATTTCCAGGCAAAGCAGTTCCAGAACCCAAACGATATACAGACCCGCCTTCTTGATCAGCACTAATAATCAGTGGAATTCCACCATCTTTAGTAGCAGCTCTTTGTAAAGCTTGTGATAATTCAAAAGATTGTTGCGTTTCAACAATATTTTGAGCAAAGTAAATAACTGCACCAAAATCATAATCTTCAACAACTTTTTGAACTTGGGAATTCATTTTCGTAAATTCATTACCCGATGTCTGCTCTCCATCAGATAAATCTGTATCCCAATATCTAAAATCAACCATTAACATCTGTGTCACTTTTTGACGCAATGTCATTTTAGCTAGTAATTCTTCTACCCTTGAAGAAGCAGCGTTGATTGGGACAATAATTGATACAATCAATGTTAATGATAAAATACTAGCCAAAATCTTTCCCTTTTTCATTTTTTCTCCTCCATTCTACAAGCAAATTTAAAAGGGCTTGTTACATATATTTTATCAATTCTTGTATCAATAGTCAAAAAACATGCTAAAATCAGGTAAATTTATTTATAAAAAAACAGCCTTTAAAAAGGCTATAAATTTTATTTTTTCTTTTTCTTTTTATGACGTACTTTTTTACGATTAGAGTTAAACATATTTGAACTTTTAGGTTTACCATGTGTTGGCATTCCTGTATTAGGATCAAAATTACCTAACATCCTCATCATTTTTTTAGATTCTTCAAACTGTTTTAATAAACGATTAATTGCTGCAATATCTTTACCGCATCCTTTAGCAATTCTTTCTTTACGAGATAACGTAATAATACTAGGATCCCGGCGTTCCTGTTTCGTCATTGAAAAAATGATTGATTCAGTTTCTCTTAATTTTCGATCAGAATCTTCATCGTTCAATTTTGGAATTTTAGGCATTCCTGGAATCATTTTCAAAACACCTGAAAGAGGTCCCAGTTTCCTTAACTGCTGCATTTGTGAAAGCATATCATCAAGACCAAATTGTCCTGACTGCATCCGCTTATATGTTTTCATCGTATCTTTTTCATCATAAACATCTTGCACCTTTTCTACTAAAGATACAACATCTCCCATCCCAAGAATACGATCAGCCATACGATCAGGATAAAATAAATCAATTGCGTCTAACTTTTCGCCAGTACCTATAAACTTGATTGGAACATGAGTGATATGCCTAATTGATAATGCACCCCCACCACGAGAGTCCCCATCTAATTTTGTAAGTACTGCTCCAGTGATAGTTAATTGTTCATTAAATGAACTTGCAACATTAACAATATCTTGACCTGTAAGAGCATCAACAACTAATAAAATTTCATGTGGATGAGCAATTTCTTTAATATTTGATAACTCTTTCATTAATGGCTCATCAATATGTAGACGACCAGCAGTATCAATAATAATTACATCATTATTATTTTCCCGTGCAAAGCGCATGGCTTCTTCTACGATTGACTCCGCTGATTGTGATATTCCCTTTTCATATACAGGAACATTTAATTGTTCCCCCAATGTTTTTAACTGATCAACCGCAGCTGGACGGTAAATATCGGCAGCTACTAATAATGGTTTTTTTCCATGCTTTTTACTAATTAAATTAGCAATTTTACCTGCTGTTGTTGTTTTACCTGACCCCTGCAGTCCAACCATCATAATAACAGTTGGTTTTTTATTAAAGTCAATTGTAGCAGCTGTTGTTCCTAACAGTTCTACTAATTCATCATGTACAATCTTTACAACAACTTGTCCTGGTTTTAAAGATCCAAGAACATCTTGTCCTAAAGCCTTTTCTTTAGTTGAAGCGATAAACTCTTTAACAACTTGAAAGTTAACATCCGCTTCCAATAATGCTAAACGAATTTCGGTTAGCATCTCCTCCATATTTTTTTCTGTTAAACGTCCTTGCCCAGAAACTTTCTTTAAAGTATTCTGCAGACGTTCTGATAATGAATCAAAAGCCATAAATACCCCTTTCTATATCTTCTTTAACAAATCTAAATATTCTTCTATTTCTTTATGTTCATTAGACATATCATCTTCAATTCTTTGAATTAAGTCAAGTCTTTCTTGATGTTTTTTCATTAATTGAAGTTTTTCTTCATAATTTTCTAATAAATGAACTGTTTTTTTCAAATTATCAAAAACTGCATTACGACTTACACCCAATATTTCTGCAATTTCTGAAAGTGAGTAATCATCATGATAATAATAATCTAAATACATCTGCTGTTTTTCTGTTAATAAATCCCCATAACAATCCATCAGTAAATTTATACGCTGTTTCTTTTCTAAACTAGATTCCATGTTATTCCTCAACTAAATTTTTACACAATCCATAAATATATTGATCTAAATCAAATTCTTGTAAATCATCAACGCTTTCACCTAAACCAATAAATTTAACTGGTATATTTAACTGGTCTTTAATTGATAAAACAATTCCTCCTTTAGCTGTTCCATCCATCTTTGTTAAAACCAGCCCCGTTATATCCGTAATCTTTGAAAATTCAACTGCCTGACTGACACCATTTTGTCCTGTTGTAGCATCAATAACCAATAAAGTTTCATGAGGTGCTTCAGGTACTTCACGTTTAATAATACGATTCATTTTTTCTAATTCTTTCATTAGATTGACTTTATTTTGCAAACGTCCTGCAGTATCACAAATTAAAACATCAATATTTTTTTCTTTAGCCTGTTTCAAAGCATCAAACACAACTGCTGAAGGATCTCCGCCTTCACGCCCCTTAACGATTTCAACTCCGACCCGATTAGCCCAAACAGCTAATTGATCAATTGCTCCAGCTCTAAATGTATCACCAGCAGCTACCATAACTTTTTTACCTTCATCTTTAACAATGCGGTTAGCTAATTTACCAATTGTTGTAGTTTTTCCAGCACCATTGACACCAACCATCAAAATTACTGTTAAACCATTATTAGCGTAATTTATCTTTGTTGTCATCACACTATCATTAGCATAAATAACAAACATCTTATCAACAATAATTTCATTTATTTCTTTAGGATCAGTAATATTTTGCAAACGAACTTCATTTTTAATTTCATCAACAATTTTCATTACCATTGAAACCCCAACATCTGACATTATTAAAATATTTTCTAATTCCTCAAAATATTCATCATTAATTTCTCTAAATCTTGCTGCTAATTCATTGATTCGATCAGAAAAAGTAGTATTAGAACGATCTAACCCTGCTACATACTTTTCATTTTGTTTAGCCGATTTACCAACAAACTTTTCTTTAACTTTACTAAAAAATCCCATTTCAAATCCCTCCTAATTTGGATCAGATAAATCTATCGCTTCTTCTAATTTAACACTGACTAATTTAGTAACTCCTTTTTGCTGCATTGTTGCGCCATAAAGAAGATCACACTCCTCCATCGTACCTTCTCGATGAGTCACAACAATAAATTGAGTTATTCCAGAAAATTCTTTTAGATATTTAGCGAATCTTTCAACATTTGCGATATCCAATGCAGCTTCAACCTCATCTAAAATACACATTGGAATCGGTCTTACTCTCAATATTGCAAATAAACATGATATTGCAATCAAAGCTTTTTCGCCTCCAGAAAACAATGAAATATTCTGTACCGCTTTACCTGGCGGCTGAATATCAATATCAATTCCAGTTTCTAAAATATTCGTTGGATCACTATATTTTATTTTAGCCTTTCCACCTCCAAATAAACTTCTAAAAACAATATTAAATTCTATATTTATTTTTTCAAAAGTTTCTGAAAAACGTTCTACCATAATCTCATCCATCTCTTTTATTGCTTCTAAAATACTATCTTGAGCCTGTAATAAATCAATTCGCTGACGATTCATATTTTCATAACGTTCACTTACAATCTTGTATTCTTCGATTGCATCGAGATTAACATTTCCTAATCTTGTTATTTTAGTTCTCAATTCATATACTTCCAGCTTCGCTTGTTCAACATCAATTTCTTCTTGATACTGTTCAATAGCATATTCATAAGTCATACGATATTCATCATTTAATCGTGTTAAATGATTATTAAGCATCGTCTCTAATTTTGTAGCTTTAATCGCATTAGTATTGACCTGGCTTTGGATCTCTTTTAAATCTTTACGATATTCTCTTAGTTCTATTTCTAAAGCTTCATTTTGATTTACATAAGACATTCTAAGTTCACGTTTTGATTTAATTTCTTCAGTTAAATCATCACGATATTTAATTGCCTCATTTAACTGATTAATTAATTTATTTTCTGTTTTACCAGTTGTAAAGTCTTCTAATTCAATATTTTGATCTGCTAATGATTCATACTCAGATTTAGCTTTGATCAATTCCTCACGTTTACCTTGAACTACGACTTCTAATTTAGCGTAAGCCATTTGTTTTTGTAATAATGCATGAGAAATTTCTTTAATTTCATTGTCTAAAGTATTATACTCGTTTCGTTTTTTAGCATATTCTTTTTCTTGATTTTCCAAAGTGACTGCAACTTCTTCTAATTCTCGTTTTTGAATCAGTGATGATTTTTGGCGATTAAAGCTTCCTCCTGTCAAAGAACCACCAACATTAACTACATCACCATCAAGAGAAACTATTTTATAACGAGCAAACGTTGCTTTACTAATTTCATTAGCACAATCAATATCTTTTGCAACCATAATATTTCCCAGCTGATTCAAAACAATAGTGTTGATTTTGTCGTCACAGCAAACAAAATCGCTTGCTAATCCAAGATAGCCATCCATTGTTTTACTGACCATCAAATGTTCTTCTCGAACATTTCGTGGTTTCATCGTATTAACAGGTAAAAAGGTTGCTCGTCCGGCTTTATTATCACGTAAAAATTTAATTGTATCGCGAGCTGTTAAATCATCACTTGTAACAATAAATTCAATTGCTCCTGCCAGCGCTGAAGATACTGCTAATTCATAACCCTCTTGAGCAGAAATTAAATCGCCTAAAACACCAATTATGTTTTTATTATTTTTAGCCAATGACAGCACTGTTTTGATTCCATGATGATAATTAGATTTATTTTCAACAGCATCAATCAAAATTTCTTTTCGTGATTTGTTTTTATTGATCTCACTAGTAAGATAATCAATTTCCTCTTTTAATTTAGATAATCTTTGATTTCGATCTTCTTGACCTTCAATCACTTCATTTAATTCTTTTTCAGTATTTTCTAAACGTTCAACTCGATCATTATATTCGTTAACAATATCACTTAAAATATCTTTCATGTTTGCAATACTTTCTTGTAAATTTTCTTTACTTAAAGTTTCTAAAGCATGCTTTCTTTTTTGATCAACTTCTATTTTAGCAGTTTCTAATTTAGAAACATTAGAAACTGCTTCTAACAGTTTAGTTTGTAAAACATTAATTTCTTGATCCAGAATAAACATTTTCTTTTTGATTTTATCATTACTATCTTCTTTTAACTGGATATCAGTTTCTAGTGATATTTGACGTTCATTTAAATCCTTAATCGTCTTACTAAGTTCATCGAGTGATGTTTTAGCATCACTAATTTCATTAATTAAGACATTTACTTCAATAGAAGTTAATTTATCTTTTAAAGTTAAATACTTTTCTGCTTTTTCTTTCTGACGTTTTAAAGGGCCTACTTGTTTTTCTAACTCAACAACAATATCCCCAATTCTTTCTAAATTTTCTTTAGTTCTTTCCAGTTTACGAATCGATTCTAGTTTTCTTTTTTTATATTTAGAAACACCGGCTGCTTCTTCAAAAATTCCTCTTCTTTCTTCAGGTTTACTATCTGCAAAGCTCGAAATATTTCCTTGAGAAATAATTGATAAAGAATCTCTTCCTAAACCAGTATCCATAATCAAATCAACAATATCTTTCAAACGACACTGCTGCTTATTAATTAAATATTCAGCCTCATTATTTTGACGATAAAGTCGTCTTGTAATCTCAACTTCATTATAATCATATTTCATAAAACGATCACTATTATCGAAAACCAAAGTTACTTCTGCTAAATTCTGAGCACGACGATCTTCACTTCCAGCAAAGATGACATCTGTCATATTTGCTCCACGCAATGATTTTACCGACTGTTCTCCAAGGACCCATCTAACAGCATCAGAAATATTTGATTTTCCACAACCATTAGGCCCAACGATTCCAGTGATTCCTGGTTGAAATTCAACATTAACTTTATCGGCAAATGATTTAAAACCATGCAATTCAATTCTTTTTAAATACATTTATACCCTCTTTTCATTATCTTAAAATTACTGTTTCCTCTTTTAAAATTTTCTGTTTTAATAAATCCATCTTCTAATCTTTTCTATTTAATGACAATTTTTCTTTTAAATCAAAAGATTTTCGCTCTCCTGGTAATTTTATTATAAAGGTAGAACCTACATCTACCTGTGATATTACATCGATTTTACCATGATGCAAATCAATGATGGACTTAACAATTGATAGTCCTAAACCATTCCCTTCAATAGAACGAGCTTTTTCTTCACGATAAAAACGCTCAAAAATATGTGAAATAACTTCTTTTGACATCCCATGTCCAGTATCTTCAATTGAAACTTCAACATCTCTAGATGTTTTTTTTATTCCTATGGTAATTAAACCACCCTTATCTGTATATTTAATAGCATTTGAAATAATATTGATCCAAACCTGCTCTAAACGCTGTTCATCCCCATATACCATAATATTTTTACGAGGTTTTTCGAATTCAATTTCAATATCTTTCAAAATTGCCTGATTTTCTTGAGTTGAAATAACTCTTGTTAACTGTTCAACAATCGAAAAAGTGGTAAATTCCAAATCAACTTCTTCACGCTCTAATAGTGTTAACTGTAGCATATTTTTAGATAATGTTGAAAGCCGTTTAGAGTGAAATAAAATAATATCAGCATACTTTTGTCGCTGCTCTTTTGGCAAATCCTCTTCTTTTAAAATATTAGCAAAACCCTGTATTGCTGTTAAAGGAGTCTGGAACTCATGAGAAATATCCGATATAAACTTTTGTCTTGTCTCTTCCTGTTTAGCAAGTTGTTGTGCCATTTGATTGAATCCTTGATTTAACCTTGATATTTCATCATCACCAACATAATTTACTCTAACATTATAATTTCCTTTTGACAATTCTTTAGTCGCATTAGTCAAACGAGTAATTGGCTTTACAATAATATCAGCAATTGCAATAAAAACTATATTTCCTGATAAAAATACACATCCTAAAATTAATACCGCCGAGTTAGCAAAAATACTTTTTTCATAACTTGTATCTTTTTGAACATAAACATATACATCCATATCTTTTATATTTGTTTTATTGCCGTATGACTGGATATTCTTGCGTTCATCATAATAACCATTTTTACTTTCACTGTAATAATATTTCATCATTGTTTCTTTAGACGGTGCATATTTATTATCTCCATATGTATAATATCCATAACTTGGTGAAAACAATGTAATATTAACCTCTGAACTAATTGCATATTGATTCATGATATTATTAACATTAGCATCTTCTAAACTATTTAAAATTCCAACCACATATTCACTTGTTGCATTAAGTTCACTTTTAGCCATATCTTCAATCTGATCATAATTACTTCTTAAAGCAACATATCCAGCAACTGAAAAACTAAAAACAATCGTAATCAAAAAACCACAAATCAACTTACCATAAATTGATTTCATCATTCAACTTCTACCTTATATCCTAATCCTCTTACTGTAACAACTTTAAATCCTGGTAAGTGACCTAGATTTTCACGAATTCGCTTAATATGAACATCTACAGTTCGATCAAAACCATCATAATCCATTCCCCATATTTTTTCAATCAACTGCTCTCTACTAAATATTTGATCTGGATGCTTAGCTAATTCAAAAACTAATTCAAATTGTTTTAATGGTAGATGAATAGTTTCATCAAAATAACGAATTTCATATTTTTCACCATCAAATTCAACATCGTTCAATTTAATAATATTTGATGTATTGACACTATATCTTTTTAACACTGCTCTAACTCGAGCCATTAATTCAGTTGGATCAAAAGGTTTGACCACATAGTCATCAGCCCCAACTGAAAAACCTCTTAATTTGTCTTTGCTTTCTCCTTTAGCAGTCAGCATAATTACAGGAACATCTTTAAATTCCTTTAAATTTTCAACCAGTTCAAATCCATCCATTACTGGCATCATGACATCAATAATTCCTAAATCAATGTATTCATTTTCAAAGATTTCTAAAGCTTCCTCTCCATTACTAGCTTCCAGCATTTCAAAACCTTCTTTGTTTAAATAAAAACCAATTAATTCTCTAATATCTCTTTCATCATCTACTACCAATACCCTTGGTTTCATATCAACACCTCAATTCATTGTTAGATTATAACATAATTTATTTTGTAAATATAGTCAAACCCCAAGTAAAAAGCAGAAAACTACAGTTTTCTGCCTAATTGAATTCAATTGAAGTAATTACCTCACTATCATCTTTGCTATTAACAAACTCAATTGTTACAACATCTCCAGCTTTAGCAAGTGGAAAACGATTGCTTAAACTAATATCGCCAATAAAAACTGTCTCACTGCCTTCGATTTTAAAATAATAAGTACTATTCCCATCAACTACAGCTTCACTAATAGCACTAATAGCACCCGTTAACTTATTCGTTTTAAAATCACCAGCATCCGTCTTTTTCCCATTCGATTCAAGTAAAGCATAGTAAGCCTGTTCTGCTTGAGCCACACTATCACCAGTAGCAACAATTTGATAGTTTTCAACACTAACAAAAGCATATTTTTTAACTAAATCAGCATCATCTTTTAATGATAAAAAATAAGTTGGCTGTCCTCCAGCATTAATTAAAATAGGAAAAGTTGCTTTATATTTAAGATTTTGAACCTGTCCTTCAGCTGATGACATTGCCGAATATTCTTCTGCTCCAGAAATATTATAATATTTACTTTCTTTAGTTCTCAAATTAATCATCGCAAATCCAACATTTGAAGCATCTTTGGATACTGAAGTTAACCCAGTATACAAATAAACATCATCATTAATAGCCACATAATTATAACCGTCTGTAGGCTGTAATACCCCTTTTTGTGAAAGCAGAGTATTAAAATAACCATTAGTATATTTTCCATAATTTTCTAACTGACTTAATACTAAATCAGCTGGATATACACGATCGACCCACTCAGGAACTTTTTTAATGTCATAATATTCATGATCACCATTTATCGCATTAACAAGCACAGCCCCTGTTATATCTTTACCACCAAAAACACCGATTTTATACTCATATACTGGTGCAATCCAATACGGAATACCATTATCGTCAATTTCAAAAGCAAGAGTATCAAACATTAAAGTAGGATAATTGGCACGTAGATGACGTTCAATCTTTCTGCCAAAATGCTCTGATTTTGAAAATTTCATCCCTTCTTTTAATTTAACAACTTCGGATTCCTGACTAACCATATTAACCCTTATATAAGCTGGCAATCCTTCACTTCGGTTAGTAAACCATTTAATTAAGTCACTATATTCAAGCGGTGTGACTCGATAAGGGTTATCATTATAATTAATTTGTTCATATGATTCATCAACATCAAATTGAGAAACATAGTCTATCATTTCCCCCATCTTACGATCACCTAATTTAATTGCACTGTCACGATCAACAACAGGAATCGACTGATAAGAAATTGTTTTATTATCATCATAAAAATCAGCTTTTTTATCAAGGGTCAGTTGTTTTTGATAACTTTTAGCATTAAAAACCGGTGAACTTACAAAAGTTCCTCCTGCTACATAAATTACTAAAACTCCACCTAAAATCAAACTATATTTAATAATTTTATTAAAACCATGATTTAAAACCACATAGACTCCATCAAAAATAAATAATAAAAAACAAAAATAAATAATAAACTGAGGTGAATGAAAGTTTAATGGAATTAATAAAACATATTCACTAATTAAACCAATTACCAATGTAATAACCACAGCTTTAATCAAAGCACCTTTTGGTGGTTCATTTACAACATTTTTATGACCACGAGTAGCAAATCCTTCAATAAAATTTGCAAATATTTCATTTATTTTATTCATTTATAAGCTCCTTTAAATCTTTAACTAATTCTGGCAGCATATCAATAGAATTAAGTTTTGCTCCACTTGCTAGAGCATGACCACCGCCATTATACTTTCTAGCAACTTCATTGACTGCAAAATCTCGAGAACGAATACTAACACGCCAATTATTATCAGCCGCATTTTCGGTTATTGCTACCCAAATTTTATATTCAATTACCCCAGATAAGATATTAACAAAATCTGAACCTCGTTCTCTACTGATTCCAAGGCCTTTTAAATCTTCGTCTGTTAAAACATAATATGCTACTCCGCCATCAAACTTATAATTATTTAAAATAAATTTATTAACTTCTAATTCACCAGCATTTTTTAAATAGATTCGATTATATAATTCAATAATATCAATTCCCGTCTTTAATAATGTACTAGCAGCTTCAAATGTTCTAACATCTGTATTTTTATATAAAAACCTTGAAGTATCACCAATAATTCCCAAATATAGCGCCGCCGCTCCATCTTGAGATAACTTTAAAATATTATTATCTTTATATAATTGGGTTACTAATTGGCTAGCAGAACTAGCTGTACTATCTTCATAATTTAAATCACCATAACTATCAACAACTACATGATGATCAATTTTAATAAGTTCTTTACATTTTTGATAATTTCCATCATCAATTCTTTCCTTGTTAGCTGTATCTAAAACTATTCCAAGTACTTCATTACCATAATCAACATCATTACAATTAACATCAACTGTATACTTTTTTACCAATTCAGAACTAAAATCACCACAAACATAAACATTTTTATCTGGATATGTGGTTTTGATTATATCATACAACCCAAACTGGCTTCCAAAAGCATCAAAATCAGGATTCACATGTCGATAAACAGCAATATAATCATACGCTTCTATCTTCTCAATAATTTCTTTATCCATTTTTTCACTCCTTTAATACCTTAGACTATAACATATTTTTATATAAAGATAAACAGAAAGGATTTTATGTTTTCTTTTTTGTAAAAACTATCACATGCAAACCGTAATATTCGATAAAATAGTTATCTTAAATTTAAAAAACCGTAATTATATACATATTTTAATGATTCAAATCAAAGGCAGATAAACTCTAATTAAACATAAATCACCATAATCATATATTTCAAGATCTTGATTAATGCCCCTATTCAATTATAGAATTACAAATTTTTTCTGTGACATAAATCCATGTATTCGACAAGGAATGTTTACAGTACTAAGCAAAGTTATAAGTAATGCTGCTTTTCTATTACATTATTCATAGTCATTCAATAGCACTTTTGATACCACAATACTATCATCTACATTATTACCAAACTAAATTTCATCAAAACCTTATCTTCGATTCATTATATATATTTACCTGCTTCTTTTATGCTTAATTTATTCATTTTGTCTTTATATTTATCTATAAAATATCTAACCCAATTAGGATTCGTTTTAGAATAATCCCTTAAACTCCAGCCAATCGCTTTATTTATAAAGAACTCATCACTACCAAAATTATTAACTACTATTTGTTCCAATAATTTTGTATTTGTTTTTTCTTTTCGACACAATTGATGATCGATTGCCACTCTTCTGATCCAAAAATCCTCATCTTTAGACCATTTTAACATTAGATCATCAACGCGATTATCTCGTAAGCCTATTCTTCCAATAACTGTATCTAAAAAGTCTATCGTATCCCACCACTGTTTTGATTTAAGATATTTCTTTATTTTAAAAATATCTTCATAAGTTAAATATTTTATCATAGCATTTAAATAATCACATACAAGATATTGAAATTCGCGATGTTCATCTTGGTAACATTTATCTAAAAAATCCCAATCTATTATTTTATTTTTCTTTTCATCTTTGAGAAAACTTTTATATATTTCTTTTCTTTTAGGCGTTGGAAGCCCATAAAACTTGAACTTGTTACGCATATATTTTGCCATTGCAAGAGCATTTTCTTTATCTTCCCTATTTTCAAACATTGCCCTTATTTCTAAATATTTATCCATGATCAGCCTCCCTATAAAATATCATCACTATTATAAAAGGTTATTGAACAATTTCAATAACCCTTTATTGACTATAGTCCTAAAATATTTACTGTATCGCGAGCAATCATCACTTCTTCATTAGTTGGAATTACATATACTTCCACCTGCGAAAATTGATTTGAAATCACACGATTTTCTTTGCTTCTTACCTCATTTGCTTTTTCATCCAAGAAAGCTCCTAAAGCACGTGAAATATTATCAATGATCAAACGGCGCAAATAAGCTGCATTTTCTCCAACTCCAGCTGTAAATGCAATTGCATCAACACCACCCATTTCAACAAAATAACTTCCAATATATTTTGAAACGATTCGTGCATATAATAAACTAGTTAATAAAGCACGTTCATCACCATCTTTAAATAAAGCATTTTCAATATCCCGTGAATCTGAAGAAATCCCAGAAATACCTAACATTCCTGATTTCTTATTATAAATATCTAATACTTCATCAGGTGTCTTATTTAATTTTTTACATAAATAAGGCATGATTGAAGGATCAACATCACCACAGCGAGTTCCCATCATGACTCCAGCTAAAGGTGTAAAGCCCATTGAAGTATCAATACATACACCATCCTGAACAGCTGAAATACTAGCGCCATTTCCTAAATGACAAACAATAATTCTTGAATGTTTAGGATTACCTAACATCTCGTTAGCAACTTGTGAAACATATTTATGACTTGTACCATGTGCACCGTATTTACGTACCTTTAAATCTTTATAATATTCTAGAGGTAAAGGATATAAAAATCTTTCCCGGTCTAATGTTTGGTGAAAAGCGGTATCAAAAACAAATACATGTTCTACACCTGGCAGTGCTTTTTTAAAAGCGTTATAACCAATTATATGAGCCGGATTATGAAGCGGTGCTAATTCAGCTAATTCTTCAACCTTACTAACAACATCATCATCTACTTTCACAGAATCACCAAAATATTCTCCACCATGAACAATTCGATGACCACAAGCATCGATCTCATCTAAACTATTTACTACTTTTTGATCAACTAATGCATCTAATAATAATTGTACTGCAACGCTGTGATCTTCAATCGGACATTGTTTCGTATACTTTTCACCATTATATTTCATTTCGAAGTTACCTTGTTCTAGACCAATTCTTTCTACTATTCCAGAAGTAATAACTTCTTCACTTGGCATATTGATTAACTGGAATTTCAAAGAAGAACTTCCTGCATTTATAGCCATTACTTTAACCATTTATAATTCCTCCTTAGTTTTGTCATCTTTTATATTGTACCTAAATTATCGACCAAACTCAACATTTTTTTAGAAGCGCTTTCAATTTTTAATTGTATTATATATTTATTGACAATTTAAAACCCTAGCTTTACTAGGGTTTTAAAATAATTATTTTGATTGATTGTAATTAGATGAACTCATTTGAGATTGTCCCATAGCTACTAATCTTTTTGTGATTTCGCCACCTACAGAACCATTCGCACGAGCAGTTGTATCAGGACCTAAATTAACGCCAAATTCGTTTGCAATTTCGTATTTCATTTGATCAATTGCATTTTGAGCTCCAGGAACAACTAATTTGTTTTTGCTAGAGTTACTTTGTGACATATATTTTCACCTCCTGACACAATTATTTTGTGTTATTAATTTTAAATTATGCATTTTAATTTAAAATTTTTTTAAATTTTCAATTTTTAATAAACAAACAAAAATCCTAGCTTAACTAGGGTTTTATCAACTATTTAGATTGATTATAACGATTTGATGAACTCATTTGTTTTTGTTCCATCTCAAAAATATTAATTACTAAATGTGTACAAAATATACAAATTATACTAAAAAAGTCATACTTCTGTCTGTGAAAATTATACATTTTATACTCTTTTTTGGGGAATTTTTAAAAGTAAATAAATCATTATATCTTTTATTATATATTACCCTAAAAAATAAAATTTATTTCTTTTTTATCTATAACAAATACTTCTTATATGTAATATGGATAGAGCACTAATTTTTCAGCTAATTATATTTATTAATTTTCCTGATAAATAAAGCTCTCATAGATGGCTTGTAAGTTATAATATTTCTACTTCCTACCACATAAATTATTTTTATTTTTGTAAATTTGTTAAAAATAAATTTATGAATCTAATGGATAAGAAATAAGAAGCAAGACAAAATTTAAAAGAATATTAAAATATTGTATTGCTTGACTTTTGTACTTCATATTAGTATTCTAATAATAGAGAGTACTTTCTTTATAATTTGTCTTGCAAAATAATAAAAGGTGGTAAATGGAAGTCACAGAATGGAGAGAAATGAAAACTTTAAAACAATTGAATAAGAATTTTTATAGTGCATTATTAACTTTAGTAGTTTTATTATTATCTATAAGCAGTATTAGAGCAGCAGAAAATGTAGGATATTATGCAAGAACCTATCCTAACATAAATAAATATCTTAGTGCTGCTTTTAATGAAAATATCCATGATGTTCATATTTTTAATGATTCAGGCATTGATGTTACTGAACAGTTCATATTGGATAATCAGGATAAAGCCTGGCAATCAGTTATGGATAATTATGCTAATGGAAGTTATCTATTAAAAGTCAACAAATCTGATGAAGTAGCAGAGCCAACACCATATGTTTCTCAATCAATTTCCAAAGAAACCGGCTGGATTTATAAAATTTTAGAATATAATGGTAGAAAAACAGCAAATGAGTTTGGTGGAAAAGTAAAAGCTGTTTGTACATTTAATGATGCAATTTGACAATATACTAACATTAGTAATCCATATATATAAAGGATCACTTACTTCAGAGAACGTAAGTGATATTAAATTAACATATGGTAAAACTGTTGCAGCTAATAAAAGAAAAGTCACTCATAGTAATTTTTCATTTCTAGTTTATGATGAACAATTTGGCAATAATAGTGGAATGGGTCTATATTATGATGAATTCACAATTCCAAACTCTCTAACTTTTAATTAAAAGGCAGTTATTTATGAAAATATCAAAAGGAGCTATTATTACAATAATTTTTACATTCTCAATGATATTAGTCATAACATGTACAATTATTGATGAAAATTCAAATCCTTATCCTAATACAACAAAATATCTTAAAGATGCTTTTAATAAAAATGAATATGGTGTAAAAATTATCGATTCAGATAAAGGAAAAAATGTTACAGATTCTTTTATTTCAGAAAATAAAGAACTTTATGAAAACGGAGATTGGGATGCAATTATGGAAAATTTCAATCAAAACCATTATCATTTATCAGTTGAAATTAATCCAGATGAAAAATGATTTTAATATAAAATGAAGGTTAAGATATTAATAATGTCTTAACCTTTTTATTAAACGCCAAAAAATGCGTTAAAACCCTAGGATTACCTAGGGTTTTATCAACTATTTAGATTGATTATAACGATTTGATGAACTCATTTGTTTTTGTCCCATCTCAACTAATCTTTTTGTAATTTCGCCACCGACAGAACCGTTTTCACGAGCAGTTGTATCAGGACCTAAATTAACGCCAAATTCGTTTGCAATTTCGTACTTCATTTGATCAATTGCATTTTGAGCTCCAGGGACAACTAATTTGTTTCTACTAGAGTTTTGTGACATATATTTTCACCTCCTGACACATATATCTTGTGTCGAAGTTAAAAATTTATACATCATTTTTTAAAAAATATCATTATTTTGCTTATAACTATTATTTACTACAATTTCTTCTACATTATCAATACACTCATCAATTAACTTTTTAAAATCAAAATTTTTTTCAAATGCTTCTGCTTTATAACTTTTGGGTTTTGTAGCAGGTGTTTTAGGGGTAAAAATCGTACAACAATCTTCATGTGGACGAATTGAGATTTCATAAGTATCAATTTTATTTGCAATATCAATAATTTCTAACTTATCTAAACATAAAACTGGTCTTAATACAGGAATCTTAACAACTTCATTAATAACCTGCATGCTGTTTAAAGTTTGTGATGCAACTTGACCAATACTTTCACCATTAATTAAAGCTAAACAATTGTTTTTATTAGCAATTTCTTCACTAATACGATACATCATTCTTCGCATTACTGTCATCGCATAGCTTTCATCACAGTTATCATACACTGCTAACTGTAATTTGGTAAAATTTATAACATGGACCTTAATTTGACCATGCGTATAATGGCGTAATTTATCAACTAAATCAAAAACTTTTTCACGAGCTAACTCATTTGTATATGGCGGAGCTGCAAAATGAATGCATTCAATATTAACCCCACGTTTTAAAGTTAAATAACCAGCAACTGGCGAATCAATTCCTCCAGACATCATTAATAAAGCTTTACCACCAACGCCGACTGGGTATCCACCAGCACCTTTAATAATATTATCCATGACATAGATTGCATCATAACGAATTTCAACAGTAACTAAAATATCAGGATGATGAACATCAACCTTTAAATTTTTTGTTGTATGATGAAAAACATATCCAGCAATTTCTCGATTTATTTCTTGAGAAGAACCAGAAAAATTTTTATCAGAACGCCTAGTATTGATTTTGAAAGTATTACCCTCATTTTTCTCAATTATTTCTACAGCTGCTTTTTTTGCCAGCTCTAAATCTTTATCAATTTTATAAGCAACTGAAAAGGAATAGATACCAAAAACCGTTTTTAATTTATCACAAACCGGCTGGTAATCTGCTCCGTTTAAAATCACATACATTCGATCATGCTGCAAGTCATAGCTTAATTGTTTAAACTCACTTAATATTTCTTTGGTATTTTTTAAAAGACGATTTGTAAATAATTTACGATTTTTACCTTTTGTTGTAAGTTCACCAAAGCGAACCAATATATAATTTGCTTCCATTTTCTACCTCTGTTTCTTTAATTTTGCCAAACTTTCTTGTAAATAATAACAAAACTGATCAATATCTTCTTTTTTTGTATGCTCACTAAAACTAATTCTAAGTGCACTTGAAGCAATTGCTTCATCAAGATGCAGCTGTGCCATGATTCTAGAAATATTACTACTCTTTGAAGAACAGGCACTGCGTGTTGATAGATATATTTTTTTTGTCTCTAAATCATGTAAAATAACTTCTGGTTTATACCCTGGACAAGAAAAATTTAATATTGTTGAAATACAGCATGATTCATCACTATTAATTATAATTCCAGGTATTTGTTTTAAACATTCTCTAGCATATTTGTTAATCATATCAAGATGTTTAGTTTTAACATCAAAATTTTCTAGTGCTAAGCGTAATGTTTTTGCAAAAACTATATTACTGCAAGCATTTGAGGTTCCACCTCGAAGGCCGAATTCCTGCTGTCCTCCATTTATTAAAGGTACTAAAGTTGTTGAACGACGTTTATACAACAATCCACTTCCTTTTAAACCATAAATCTTATGAGCCGAAAAAGATGCTAAATCTACACCATCTAAATTAATTGGCAGCTTTCCTAAAGCTTGAACCATATCAAAATGAAGTTTTATTTTATCATGTTTTTTTACAATTTTTTTAATTTCTTCAATTGGATTAACTATTCCTATTTCATTATTTACATACATAATTGAAACGAGAATCGTATCTTCTCTAATGCTGTCTTGTAATTGTTGTAGAGAAATACAGCCTTTTTGATCAACGTCTAAATACGTAACTTCAAAACCAAAAATCTTTTCTAGTTCTTTACAAGTTTCATATACAGAAGAATGTTCAATTGAAGTTGTAATAATATGTTTACCACGATTTTGATATTGAAAAGCTGTTCCTTTGATTGCTAAATTATTAGCCTCACTGCCACAGCTGGTAAAAATTAATTCATCTTCTTTAACCTTAAGCATATCACTTATTAATTTACGTGAATGCTCCATTAAACGATTAACTTCAATCCCTTTATCATAAATTGAATCAGCATTATAAAAATAACTTTCTAATAACTTATGATAAGTCGTTAAAACCTCTGGATTTAACGGTGTTGTTGCTACATAATCTAAATATATCATAATAACCCCCTATTTTATTATATGCAATTAAAACACAAAGTCCTACACTGACTTTGTGTTTTTATTAATCAACATCTCATATGACCCAGGATTTATCTTTTCAATAATATCAACAGCAGTAGATAATGCTTTAGTATATTCACCATTTCTAAATAATAACTCAGCTTTTGTTAATTCTGTATTAACCTCTAAAAATGAACTGCGAAAACGATTACCATAAATAATTGCTTCCTCAACCATCTCTGCAGTTACAATTAAATTATGAACATTATCATATAATTTATAAATCACATCTCTGGCAGCATCTACTTGAAGAGATAATCTTTCTAAATCAATTGGTCGATGACGAATAAACTTTAAAATCTCATCAGCTTTTTGATAAGAATCATCAATATAATCTTTATATGATTCATTAATCATTGGTAAGTGTTTATTTTTAATTTCTGATTTTATTTCTAATAAAACAATATTAATATTATCTAATTCATCCAAAGCCCTTTTTTCTTGTAATCTTAATGAATTTTCTAATTCATTATATTTTGTTAGGGCATCATCAAATGGTTGACAGCGTTTTACTAATTCATCAAATCTTTCAATTAAGGTACTGTATGAAAAATCCTTTGATTCAATTATTGTGGTTAATTCTGCTAAATCATCTATGATCGGTTTAAACTTTCTATAATCTTCATCTATTGTAATATGATAATCACTCAATAAATAATTTTGCTGTAATTCAGTTAAAGAATTAACAGTTCGTTTAAGACCGTCATCTAAGCGTCCAATATGACGATAACAATTATTACGTGCTTCTTCATACTGAGTGTAAGCAGCCTGTTCTTTTTCTAAGTCAGTTCCTAATCCATTTAATTCATCAGTCATTACTTCAATAGAAGAACCTACATTTTCTAATCTTAGATCTTTAATAGCTTGAATCGTATTTTCTAAATCAGTGTGGATTTTATTATAACGCATTGAAGTATTTAGTTTCTCAATTGAAAAATCCTTTTCCTTCATTTCCTCAATAATTGTATATAACTCTTCCAGCCGTTTTGGAATATACTTGCGCACAATTGAAATATAAGTTGGTAAGTCTCTAAGATTAGCAGTCAGTAAATCAACATCTTTTTCAATTTTACCAGCAAACGTTTGTGCTTCATCAAAACGCTGATTATTCATCATATCTTCTAATGCAACAAAACGACTGTCAATGTCATCAAAAATAGCAGGAATTGCAGGAACAAAGTCCTCTATTTTAAATCGCACAGCAGCAAAATTATCACTTGCAGCTCGATATTTTTCTTTAATCTTAATAATTGCTACTCGTTGAACATTTTCAATTTCAGTAATAACTTCTATTTTTTTTAATAAATCTTGTGCTTTTTTCTCATATTCCGTAATTTCATTTCTCAATTTAACTAATTTCTTACGAGCACCTGACAATTTTCGATAAAATAACTGTTCATCTATTTCATTTATTAATGGCATAATATCATTATTTTGAAAAACATTTAATTCATTAAATTCAGATTCATATAACTCATACTTTTCAAGTACTTCAGGCATATTCTTCCCAATTCCTTTTATTCTTCCTAAACGATATTGAATTGGTAAAGTTTTTATCGCATTCATACGATTTTCAAGTTCAATTATTTCTTTACGATATATCTTTAATTTAACCACCCGATAAATTATTGTACATACGATTATTAATAATACCCCAACGCACACTATAATAACATTTTTACTACCAAATTTTTCTAATATATTATCTAAAAATTCCATCTATATATCCCTCTTTACATAATGCTTACTTATAGAGTATACCACAACATACATGTCATGTCTAAATAGAATCGTATAATTTTTTACAATCCTTTACATTATTTTCTTTTTATATAGTATTATATAAAAAAGGAGGTTGAAAAAATGTATAAAAAAATATTGGCTCCATTACGCTCATATAGCACAAATAGGGTTTTCTATATATATAATGAATATATTGAAATGTTTAAAAAAGAAAATCTGGATATAATTACAATTGGTCCTGCAAATCTTTCTACATTGCAGTTTCTAGTCGATAATTGTGATGGATTACTACTCACAGGTGGTTTTGATGTCGACCCAAGCTACTATCATGAATTTTTGCATCCTAAAACAAAAAAAGAGCTTTTAGAACTTGAAGAGTTAGAATTTAAATTAATTAAAATGTTTACTGAGCAAAACAAACCAATTTTAGGAATTTGCAGAGGCATCCAAACAATTAATGTTGCCTTCGGTGGAACTCTGATTCAAGATCTTGAATCAGAATTCCACATGCAAAAAGAAATGAACGGCTATTGTCATCTAGTCACTACAAAAAAAGGTTCTCTATTATCAAAATATTTAGGTAATAAATTTATGACAAATTCTTTTCATCATCAAGCTGTCAATAAAGTTGCAGATGATTTTATAGTTAGTGCTAAAACTGCTGATAATATAATCGAAGGAATTGAAAAAGATAAAATTATTGCTGTACAGTGGCATCCTGAAAAAAATAATGATAAAATACAACAAGGAATTTTAAAACTTTTTAATGATTTACTGGAGGAAAAATAAATGAAAAAAATTGGATTTATTGGTGTTGGAGTGATGGGTAGAGGAATGGTTTTAAATTTAAGTAAAGCTGGTTATGATCTATCTATTTACACCCGCAGCAAAAATAAGGTTGAAGATATTATAAGTAATAAAATTAAATGGTGTGATAACATCGAACAATGCTGTAAAGATAAAGATGTTATTATGACAATGGTTGGATTTCCTAGTGATGTTGAAGACGTATATTTTAGTGAAAAAGGCATAATCAATAGTATAAAAGAAAATACAATTTTAATTGATTTTACTACTTCAAGTCCTCTTTTAGCACAAAAAATTTATAATAAAGCTAAAGAAAAGGGCTCAGCTAGTTTGGACTGTCCTGTTTCTGGTGGTGATATTGGTGCCATTAATGGTACTCTATCCATTATGGCAGGTGGTGATAAAAATATTTTTGACCAGGTAAAACCTATTTTAGAAACATTAGGAACCAATATTAATTATGTTGGAAATGCTGGAAATGGTCAACATACAAAAATGGCTAACCAAATTGCTTTGGCAGGAGCATTAGCTGGTACTTGTGAAGCTATCACATATGCAAAAAGTGTCAACTTAGATCCTAAATTAATGTTACAATGTATTTCTAGTGGTGCTGCTGGTTCATGGCAGCTAAGTAATAATGGTCCTAAAATATTAACAAATGATTTTACTCCCGGTTTTTATATCAAACATTATATTAAAGACATGAAAATAGCCAGGGAGGTAAATGCTACAAATGATCTTGATCTTGAAGTACTTGATATTGTTTTAAAAATGTTTGAAACATTACAAACTAATGGTGATGAAGATCTAGGAACTCAGGCATTGATCAAATATTATCAAAGATAGCTCAGCTATCTTTTTTTGCAGATAAATTATTTTTGTTTGCTATAACCATCGAAGCAACCATTAAGATCATTGCGAACATTTTATTAAAATCAAATGGTTCTTGCAGCAATAATGATCCTAAATAAGTAAAAATTGGATTTAAGCCTAATAAAAAACTGGTTTTTACACTGCCAATTTCATGAACTGCTTTAAAATAAATCAATTGAATAATCGCAAATCCAATTCCAGAAAAAAATATAAACAAGATCCATAACATAAATGAAATATTTTTTAAATCATTAGTATGAGGAAAAAGCATAGAAATTAATAGCAGCTGAACAAAACCATATCCTAAATATTCAAGGGTAAAAGATAAACTATCTTCCTTTTTACAATTATGCTGCATTAATAAATTACCATAACTATAAAAAACAATTCCCCCGATTAACATTAAATGAGCTAAAGAAAGCTGTTGTAAATTAAAATCAATCGAAGTTAAAAAAGAAATACAAGCCACTAACATTGCCACTAACTGATTTTTACTAATTTTATCTTTATATATAAGCCACGCTAAAAGAATTGTTACTAATGGAGCTAATGAATTCATGATTGCATTAGCACTGCCGCTAATTAAATTTTGTCCTTCAAAAGTTAAAATAAAATTTATTGTTATTGAAAACAAGGATACTTTCAAACCTAAAAAATCATGACGGCGCTTTAATTTTACTTTCTTATATTTCATCACAAAAAAAATTGCAATAACTGAAAGAGAAACTTTAAGTGTCGCTAGGTAATAAGTTGATACATGTTCCAGCATATACCTCATTACTAATACATTACTTCCCCATAAAAAACTTGCAAAAATCAACCAGCCATACATTATATCACCACTATTAGTATATCCATCTGAAAAACTTTAAAACTAAAAATGTAGATACATTAAATATATCTACAAAGTTATTTTAGTTGTGATTTGCTGCTTATCTTGTTTTAATTGTTCAATCAGTTCATCAACACTATTAAATTTCTTTTCCATTCTAATTTTTTTGATAAAAGCAACAGTTAAAGTTTTTCCATAAACATCTTTATCAAAATCAAAAATATTTACTTCTAAAGACAACTCTGGTAATGCTGTAAAAGTTGGATTATAACCAATATTAGCCATTCCTAAATATACTCTATTATCAAAATAAACCTTTACTCCATAAACCCCATTTTCAGGTAACATATAATCTTTAGCATCAATATTTGCAGTAGGAAAACCTATTCTCCGACCATTTTGACGACCATATATTACTTCACCGCTTACACAATAAGGACGACTTAATAATTTTGCTGCCAAATCTACATCACCATTAGCTAAAAGTTTTCTTAAATAACTTGAAGATATCTTATGATGATCATATTCTAGCTTTTCAATTACTGTTACCTGATAATCATCATGACAATTTGCTTTTAAAACCGCACTATTGCCTAAACCATGATCACCAAAATGAAAATCAAATCCACAAACAACATGTTTGATCTTTGGTTTAATTATAAATTCTTGAATAAACTGTTCTGGCATCAATTTAGCTGTACTATGATTAAAACGCAGTACAAATAGATAATCAAATCCATATGATTCTAATAATTTAATTTTATCTTCTAAACTCATCAAATATTTAAATGGCTGATTGGTTAAATAAGCTTTTGGCTGAACATCAAATGTAAACAGTGATTTTTTTAAATTATCTTTTTTTGAAATTTTTATAACTTCATCAACTAATTTTAAATGACCTAAATGAAAACCATCAAAAAAGCCTAAAGCAACACAACTAGGTTGAATCTCAAAGTCAGTCTGTTCATTCAAATATATAATTCTCATTACCATAATCCTCTTATATTTTTTAAATATCCATTGCCATCTGGTCCATACACTGCTAAAACTTTCTTATCTTTATTTACAATCACTACCTGCTCATTTAAATCAGATTTGATTTTTTTACCATGATAAACAATATTTTCATCTTCCACCATTAATTGTTTATAGTCGCTTAAAGCAGTTTCTAAACTTAAACAATTAAATTTGCCAGCTTCAATCTGTTCTAAAGTAAAACAGTCATTTAAAGCAAATTTACCAGATTTAGTTCTGATAAGATCATACATATGTCCTGGATACCCTAATTTAGCTGCTATATCAAAACACAACGAACGAATATAAGTTCCTTTAGAACAGCCAACTTTAAATTTGATGAAATTTTCTTTGATTTCTAAAATATCCAAATAATCAATTGTAACAGTTCTTGTAGGAATTTCTACAGCTTCTCCCCTTCTAGCGTATTCATATAACTTTTTTCCATTAACTTTAATGGCCGAATATAACGGAGGGTTTTGTTCCTGCTTTCCCACAAAGCTCTTTAAACAAGCTATAATTTTATCATCATCTATCTTTTGATATTCCATAGTTTCCAAAACATTGCCACTTGCATCATAAGTATCCGTACTTATTCCTAAACTCAACGTTGCTATATATTCTTTACTTTCACTAGTTAAAAATTGTAGTACTTTTGTTGCTTTATTAATACATACCACTAATACACCAGTAGCATCAGGATCCAGAGTTCCACAATGCCCTACTTTTTTAGTATGTAAAATTTTTCGTAATTTATTAACCACATCATGACTCGTCATTCCTGCTGGTTTATTTACTAATATTATTCCATCCATTATTATCACCGTTTATCATTTTACAAAGGATTATAATAAAATGCAAATATCTTTGCATATATTAATAATTTTGTTAAAATAAAAGACGGTGATTATAAATGACAATGAAAAAAGTATTAGGCTGTATCCGTAAAGCTGATGAAGAGTTTGATTTAATTCAAGATGGCGATAAAATTTGTGTAGGAGTATCTGGAGGTAAAGATTCAACGTTACTTTTATACTGTCTATCGTTATATAAAAAATTTGCTCGTGTTAAATTTGATGTAGTTGGCGTTCATATTGAGATGGGATTTCCAGATATGAATTTTAGTGAAGTGGATACTTTTTGTAAAAAAAACAACATTGAATTATATCATGAACCTAGTGATGTTTATGAAATTTTAAAATTGAATAAAACAGAAGATGGCCGTTTACAGTGTTCGCTTTGTTCAAAATTTAAAAAAGCATTGGTTATTGACGGGGCAAAAAAATATGGATGTAATAAAGTAGCTTTTGCTCATCATGGTGATGATGCCGTGGAAACTTTATTTATGAATATGATCTATGGTGGTAAGATTGCTACTTTTACTCCTAAAATGTATTTAACACGAACAGAAATGAATTTCATTCGTCCCTTAGTCTATGCCTATGAATCAGATGTAGTACTTGCTGTAAAAGAAGCTCATATCCCAGTTGTAACTTCTACCTGTCCTGCTGACAAACATACTAAACGTGAGGAATTTAAACAGTTATTAAATGATTTGTATCAAAAATATCCTCAAGCCAAAAGTAATTTACTAACTAGTTTAACTAATGAAAAAAACACTATGCTTTGGAAAAAAACACCTAAAAAAAAAATAAAGTCACAAATGTGAATAAAAAGTGGAAATCATTAATACATTTTGATTTTCCATTTTTCTTTTGATAAAAAATTTAATATTTTTTATCACTTTATAATTTTTTGATTTTTTTATTCAAAACTTTTAATTAATAACATTATTTATCTATAGTACTGTTCGTCATGATAATAAAATAAGCATCAATAGACTGATATCCATCCAGTCTATGATGTTCTTTAACTTCTTAGTATGTTTTTGTTTTTGTTTCCTAACTTTTCTCTCCATCTTCTTTCAGTAACCTTTTTTTCTTGCTCATTAGATCTCCTTTCATCAATAATCTTTACAAACAAAAAAGCAACTCTTGAGAATTGCTTTAAATCATATAAATTATTTTATGAGAATGTTTTAAAAAATAAAAAGGGCATGTTTTTAACACACCCCAATACTTAAACTGCTTAACTTAATGACTTTAACTAAATATCCACTTTTAAACATGTTTGATTACAAAATAGTTCTTTTTACCTCGACGAATTACTGTTGCTTCATTACCAAATGAATTAGCTTTGCTGACAATAAATTCAACATCTTTAATTCTTTCACCATTAATTAAAATTGATCCGCCATTAACAAATTCACGAGCTTCACGTTTACTTTTAGCCGCTCCACAAGTAATCAAAGCATCTAGAATATTTAAATCTTCATTTATTTCAAAACTTGGTACACCTTCAAAACATACTTTAACTTGTTCTAAAGTCAAAGATTGAATCTGTCCTGAAAATAACATTTTAGAAATATTTACAGCCTCATCATACGCTTCTCTACCATGTAAAAAAGTAATTACTTCACGAGCTAAAGCCTGATGCGCTTCTCGTAAATGAGGTTGAGTTTTATTCTTTTCTTCTAATTCCATGATTTCTTCAGGTGTTAAGAATGTCAAGAATTTTAAGTAATCAATTACCTTATCATCTTCTGAGTTAATAAAGAACTGATACATTTCATAAGGAGATGTTTTTTCTTTATCTAACCAAATAGCTTTACCATTTGTCTTACCAAATTTAGTTCCATCACTTTTAGTTAAAAGCGGCATTGTAAAACCATAAGCTTCTTTACCGTCTTTTTTTCTAATTAATTCAATTCCGGCTGTGATATTTCCCCATTGATCTTGACCAGCTACTTGCATAACACAGTTTTTATTATTATATAACCACTCAAAATCCATTGCCTGCATGATCATATAAGAAAATTCTGTATATGTAATTCCAGCATCTAAACGACGTTTGACAATATCTTTATTCAGCATATAGTTAACATTAAAATATTTACCATAATCTCTTAAAAAATCAATAAAATTCAAATCTTTAGACCAGTCATAATTATTAACCACTTCGAATCCAAATAAATCCTGAGCTTGTTTTTTTAAACAGGCAAAGTTATGTTCAACAGTTTCTTTTGTAATCATTGGTCTTTCAGTATCCGGTTTAGGATCTCCAATCAATCCAGTTGCTCCCCCAACTAACAAAATTGGATTATGTCCAGCTTCTTTTAAACGTTTAGAAATTAAAAATGATGAAAAATGCCCAATATGTAAACTATCTCCAGTTGGATCAGTTCCAATATAAAAAGTCATCCCACCATTATTTAACTTTTCTTCTAAATCTGGTGAACTAACATCTTTAATTAATCCACGCCAAACTAATTCATCATAAATCTTCATCTTTTATCCTCCATCTATAAAATAAAAAGATTTCATCCTAAAGGACGAAATCTCGCGGTACCACCTTTATTCATGTATCTTTACATGCTCTTAGATTCATAACGGAATTACCCGTCTAGACTTTGCATCTAGAAACTCCAGAGTGTATTCATCATTAGTACATCCTTGTTTTCACCAGCCACAAGGTCTCTTAAATGCCTATCTTGATTACTATTTTCCTTCAACGTCGTAATTGAATTATATTCTAAAATAAAGGATAAGTCAACCTCCATTATTTTATATTATTCTACAATAACAGCTGTACCACTTGCTGTAACCATCATCATATCATTGCCAGTACCTAACATTTCATAGTCAATATCTACTCCAATTACCGCATTAGCACCAACTGCTTGGGCTCTTTCCTGCATCTCTTTTAAAGCCTCCTGCCTACAAGCCATTAATTCTTCTTCATATCCCGCACTTCGTCCACCAAAAATATTTCTAATACCTGCTCCAATATCCTTAAACATATTGACCCCAGAAATCACTTCGCCAAAAACTATCCCTTTATATTCAACTACTCTTTTTCCATCAATTTGATTTGTTGTTGTAACAACCATGACATTTTCCTCCTTAGTATTTAATAATTAAATTTTAACTCATTTGCTGTTTATATGCCACTTATATCATAATAATTCTTAAATAAAAGCATGAAAATTAATATCCAAAATTCTTTATTTTAATTTATGACATTCATTTCAACAATATAATATTATCTATAATCTTTATTTTTTTAAATTATAAAAATTTCACTAAAATCAAAATAATTACAAACAGTTTTTCACTATTCTATACTTTTAAAAACAAAAAACTGATACTAAAAAACAGCATAACTGCTTATGCTGCCTAAATAATCGATAATACTTTTATTCATTGGTAGAATTGCGTTTTATAAACATGTGCTGTACAACAATTTCCTTAGATTCAATTTTCTCTTCATGTAAAAACTTTGTTAATAAACGAACTGCAAGTGCTCCCATATCATAGACAGGAACATTCAACGAAGATAATGTAGGCTTACACATAATCGAATAGCTTGTATTCAACATTCCTACAACTTCCATTTCGTCAGGTATTTTTATTCCATTTTCCTGAGCAGCATTAATTACTGCAACTCCATCTTTATCATATCCACAAAATACTAAATCATGTTTATGATTTTTAAAATATTCTACAAAATTAGGATAAGTATTCTCATAATGGCTTGAACTCGTTAGAATTTGATTAGTTGTAAAAACTTTCTCATATTTTTTATATGTATCTTTAATGCCTTCAATTATTTCATCACTTTTAATCAAATTTTGTTTAGGTAAAATATAAACAATATCATCTTTACCCTTTGCTAAATATTTATCAACGATTTCCTCAGCTGCTTTTTTTACATCAATATAAATAGAACCAATATTATCACCTGATAATTTTTTACCTATAACAACTATTGGTAATTTATATTTGACAATTGCTTCAATTGTTTCATCAATATTATCGTTATTAAATAAAATAACACCATCTACACGAGATTTAACTAAGCGCTCTGTTATATCAGCAACTGTATTTTCATCTCCAATATCATCAGTAGTATACATATTTATATTATAATCTAAATGTCTTCCTGTATCACCAATACCGCCAATCATATCTTTTACATGAGCAAATAGTGATTGAGGAAAAACGATTGCAATAGTTGTAGTTTTACTAGTTGCTAATCCTCTAGCTATATCATTTGGTTTGAAATCTAAACGTTCAATAACATCCAAGACTTTTTGTTTGGTTTTCTCCCGAACAACATTTGAACCATTAATCACTCGAGATACAGTTGCAAGAGAAACTCCAGCTTCCCTTGCAACATCATAAATAGTAACTTTTTTCATTAATCTTTTAAATCTTCAATGATGACATCTAACTCATCTTCAATATCATCCATTGCATTATCTAATTCTTTTAATGCATCAAAATCTTTATCTTGAATCTTAGTCTTGATTTCATTTAACTTATTTGTCATCTCATCACTGATTTTTGCAACTGACGCTTTAAAATTTGCATATTCATCACTTGATTTGACAGAATTAGCTAACTCTTCTAATTTCCCTTTAACTACTGATAATTTATTACCAGTAGTATCTTTAAATTCTTCTATATCGAATTCATCAATAGCAAGTTTTATTTCTTCAATTGTATTATTGATTAAAGTCTCAACATCTTCCTTCGTCATATTCTGAGCTTTATCATATAACTCCTGTGACTTTTCTTTAAGTTCTTCTCTTAACTCACTACCCTTTTTTGGCGCCAACAACATCCCAATTACTGTACCAACACCAATACCAGCTATAAATTTTCCAATTTTCATAATAATCTCACCTTTCTAAAATTTCCTTTTAAAAAAACTAATAATAGCACCAATTGGATTAAACTTAGGTCGATTTGGATCAAAGAAACGTGCAACTGATTCTACAGGTGCATTTAAAAGATCCAATTTATAAGTTATATCATCCATAATTTTTTCTGCCTTATTAATCGTACTTTGAGCCATTTCTACTGTGTTACCTACCTGTTTTACTGTTGTTGAACTGCGAAGCAATAACACTCCCAAACAAACTAAAGCAAAAGCTCCTGACAAAATTAAAACACAGTAACAAACATCTATAGCAGTCATAACATTACCTCGACTTTCTAAAAAACATTATACCACAATTTTTAATACTTACATAGATTTTTTTATCGTGATAACTTTTTCTTCAAGTTTATAAATATCTTTACTTGACATAAACAAGAACACCACATCATCATATTTTGCTAGCTCTTTAGCTGCTTCTAAATCTTCTCCAATAACTTTTGCTCTCGGTAAATTTTTAGCGATATCATATATATCAATATCAATACCTTCTTCTTTTACAGCATTTTCAGGGAAAGGACAAAAATAAGGATAATCAGCTAAATCCATAGCATGAGCAAATTCAACTGCAAATCTAGCACCTCGAGAAAAACGATCAGGTTTAAATACTGCAACAATCTTTTTACCAGGATATTTAACTCGAGTAGCTTCTATAACATATTTAATTGCTGTTGGATGATGAGCATAATCATCGACATAAATATTATTTCCTACTTCAGTAACACTATAGCGACGTTTAGTACCTTCAAATGTAGCCAGTCTATCTTGAATATATTCACTACTCATATTTTCTAAATAACCAAGTGTAATAATTGCAAGTGAATTATATAACATATGCATACCAAAAAATGGCAAATTAAAATGTCCAAATAATTCATCATGAATGTATATATCAAATGAAAAACCTAAATTATTCTCAATTATATTTACCGCCCTAACGTCATTATAGTCATTTAACCCAAATCTCATAACTCTTTTTTTAAATTTAATTTTTTTGATATTTGGATC
Source organism: Erysipelotrichaceae bacterium (assembly GCA_021770925.1). Lineage (GTDB taxonomy): Bacteria > Bacillota_I > Bacilli_A > Erysipelotrichales > Coprobacillaceae > Thomasclavelia. The sequence goes on from JAETPY010000007.1 coordinate 32,436, forward strand.
ATCCCCCCAAACAATTACAGTGTCTTTAACCTGATTAGCAAATTTTTCAAATGATTCAATATAGCGGTCTAATGTTTCAAAATAGTCAACATGATCCAATTCAATATTATTGATTATTGCATAATTTGGATAATAATGTAAAAAGTGATCCTGGAATTCACACGATTCAGCTATAAAATATTTACTTTCTTTTGTTGCATAACCTGTTCCATCACCAATCAATACAGTTGTTTTATCAAAATTCTCAAATAAATGATATGCCATTCCTGTTGTTGTTGTTTTACCATGAGTACCTGCAATACTAATAGAAATGAATTTTTCCATAAATTGTCCTAAAAACTCAAAATAACGATAACACTTAACATTAGGATTAGCTAAAGCTGCTTTAACTTCTATATGTTCATCATTAAAAGCATTGCCAATAATAACGGTATACCCATCTTTTATATTATCAGCATTAAATGAATAAATTGGAATGTTTCTCTTCCTTAATTCATCTTCTATAAAAATATATTTATCAATATCACTACCACATACTTCATTTCCAAGTTCATGAAGGATTTCTGCAAGCGGTGCCATCCCTGAACCTTTGATTCCTATAAAATAATACATTCTTTGTCACCTCACTTCATCATTTTAACACAAATTAGAATAAATGTGTCTAATGTATCCTAAAAAGTATAATTTTTTATCGACAATTAAAATGATTAAGAGTAATTCTCTTAATCATTAAATTACTATCAAATCTTTAGGATAACTATTTAATACTTTACAACCATCTTTTGTAACCATTACTAAGTCTTCAATACGAACACCAAATTTACCTGGTAAATAAACACCTGGCTCAATTGAAAAAATCATTCCTTCTTGAACTTCTAAATCAAAATTTACCGAAACATCTCCATATTCATGAACATCTTTTCCAATAAAATGACCTAATCGATGATTAAATTCTTTACCATAGCCTGCTTTGCTAATAATATCTCGAGCTGTTTTGTCTATATCACACAATCTAACTCCAGGTTTAATCATCCCTTCAGCTGCCTGGTTAGCTGATTTTACTAATTCGTATACTTTTTTAGCTTCTTCACTAACCTTTTGATAAAAAACAGTTCTAGTCATATCAGAACAGTAACCTTGATATTTACATCCCATGTCAATAATAACACTATCACCTGGCAATAATCTACTATCATCATTTTCATGATGAGGATTAGCTCCATTTGCTCCATATGCGATAATAGCATCAAAACTATTTCCATCTGCTCCAAGATTACTATAAATATCATCCAGCTTAGCAGCAATCTCAATTTCACTTAAACCTAAGGAAACTTGTTTAATCACTTCATCCATCGCCTTATCATTAATGATACTTGCTTCAATCATTAACTTTTGCTCATCTTCATCCTTTATCATTCTTTGATAATCAATACATTTTGAACCATTTACTATTTTAACATCAGGTATTTTATCCATCAAATCAAGTAAAAAATTAGCTGTCCAATGCTTATCCACTCCAATTGTTTTTGCATTATCAAGATTATCAACAATTGTTTGAACCGCATCATCAGTGTCACTATGCCAAACAATTTCAATTCCTAAATCTTTTTCAACAAAAAATAATTTATTGAAAAATAATTTATGATTACCCTTAACTGACAGCATTAATACATACATTCTTTCTCCAGGATGATTAACGTAATCAATTAAATAGTCAATTGATGATGGCTCACTGACCAGTAAATAGTCAAGATTAGCCTCTTTCATTCTAGCAATTACTCCAGCGATACGCTCCTTATTCATCTTCGATCACCATAATTCCAAGTTCATCTAATTGTGCTTTATCAACATTTCCAGGCGCTTTTGACATTGGGCAAACAGCACTAGCATTTTTAGGAAATGCTATTACTTCACGGATATTATCACTATTAGTAAGCAGCATAGCTAAACGATCTAAACCTAAAGCAAATCCTCCATGAGGTGGTGTTCCATACTGAAAGGCTTCAACAAACCAGCCAAACTGGCTATCAATTCTTTCTTGAGTAAAACCTAATGCTTTAAAAGCTCTTTCTTGCAGATTCTGTTCATAGATACGTTGTGATCCACCACCTAATTCAAAACCATTTAAGACAATATCATAAGCGTCAGCTAAACAATTTGCAGGATCAGTTTCAATTTTATCAATATCACTGTCTTTTGGACGTGTAAATGGATGATGAACAGCATAATAACGCTTTGTTTCCTCATCATACTCAAACATTGGGAAGTCTACGACCCATAAAAAAGCATATTCATCATTATTATATAACTTTAATTCTTTACCTAAATGATTTCTAAGTGCTGCTAAAGCATCACAAACAACATTATACTTAACATCACTTACAAATAATAATAAGTCATCATTATCAGCATCCATAGCAGCTAATAAGTGTGTCATTTGTTCGTCGGTAAAAAACTTAGCGATTGGCCCTTCTCCTTTACCATCTTTAACTTTTAACCAGGCTAATCCTTTAGCTTTATAGGTTTTAACAATATCAGTTAATTTATCGATTGCTTTTCGGGAAAAATCATTAGCTTTACCTTTAACGTTGATTCCCTTAACATGACCATTAGCTTCCAAAGCACTTTTAAAAACCATAAAATCAACATCTTTAACTACTTCATTTAAATTCACTAATTCTAAGCCAAAACGAATATCTGGTTTATCAATTCCATATTTTTCCATTGCTTCATGCCAAGTCATTCTAGGCAACGGTAATTGTAAATCGATCCCTTTAACATCTTTCATGACTTTAGCAATCAATCCTTCACCAATAGAAATAATTTCATCAGTAGTCATAAAACTCATTTCCACATCAACCTGAGTAAATTCGGGTTGACGATCTAAACGCAAATCTTCATCTCTAAAACAGCGTGCAATTTGATAATAACGTTCAAATCCAGAAACCATCAATAATTGTTTAAATAACTGAGGCGATTGTGGTAAAGCATAGAAAGATCCATTGTGAACTCTTGAAGGCACTAAAAAGTCTCTTGCTCCTTCAGGTGTTGAACGATTCAAGTATGGGGTTTCAATATCAATAAAATCATGACTATCTAAAAAATCTCGAATACTACGAGTAATTTTATGACGCATAATGATTTTATTTTGCATCACTGGTCTTCTAAGATCTAGATAACGATATTGCATTCTAGCATCTTCACTAGCATCGGTATCATCGGTAGTATAAATTGGTGTTACATTCGCAGTATTAATAATATCAATTTGACTAGCCTCAATTTCAATATCACCTGTTGGCATATTAGGATTTTTTGAACTACGTTCAATTACTTTTCCAACGACATGAATTACATATTCATTTTTAATATCTTTAGCTAAAGCTTCCATATTTTCGCTTAAAACAATCTGAGTAATTCCGTAACGATCCCTTAAATCAATAAATACTAAAGAACCAAGGTTTCTTTTTTTAGCTACCCAGCCTTTTAATTCAACAATTTTATTAATATCACTGATTCTTAATTCTCCATTATTGTGAGTTCTATTCATGACTATGACCCTCCATATGATTTTCAATATATGCAACAATATTTTCTATTGGTACAACATCCTGTGTTTTAGAATGAGTACATTTAATATTTACAACTTCATCTTCTACTTCTTGATCACCAATAATCATCGCAAAATGACTATTCATACGATCAACTGTTTTAAACTGGGCTTTTAAAGAACGATCCTGATAATCCATATCAACACTAAAACCATTAGCTCTTAACATTGTTGTAATTTGAATTGCTAAATCTTTAGCTTTGTCACCTAAAGGCATAACATATACATCTAAGCCTTCTGTTTCTTGTAATTCATCATCCATAGCAATTAGTAGGCGTTCCATTCCAAAAGCAAAACCAACTCCAGGAGCTTCTGGTCCTCCTAATTCACTGATTAAGCCATTATAGCGACCGCCTCCACCAACTGTAGCCCCAGCACCTAGACGAGGATCGTCAGATATAACTTCGAAAACAGTATGGCAATAATAATCCAAACCTCTAACTAAATTAGTATCTAATTCATATTCGATTTCTAAATCATCCAATAACTCACATACTTTAGTAAAATGAGCTTTAGCCTCTTCACTTAAATAATCAATTGTTTTTGGAGCATTAGCCATCGCAGGATGATTATGATCAACCTTACAATCTAAAATACGTAATGGATTAGTTTCAAAGCGGCTTTTACAATCCCCACATAATTCATCTAAATATGGAGCAAAGTGTTCTTTTAAAGCCTTACGATAAGCATTACGGCTCGCTTCATCACCTAAAGTATTGATGTGTAGTTTAACTCCTTTTAATCCTAATGCCTCAACTAATGTAACTGCCATTGTCATACATTCAACATCTAGAAATGGTGATTCATAACCAATCATTTCAACTCCAAATTGATGAAATTGGCGCTGACGTCCATTTTGAGGTCGTTCATATCTAAACATTGGACCAATATAATATAATTTAGAAATTTTATCGGGATTAGCAAACATCTTATTTTCAACATATGCCCTGGCTACCCCTGCTGTTCCTTCTGGTCTTAGTGTAATTGAACGTCCTTTTTTGTCATTAAAAGTATACATTTCCTTACTAACAACATCAGTTGTATCACCAACTGCCCGATTAAATAACTCAGTATGTTCAAAAATCGGGGTTCTAACTTCCTTAACATTATAATTAGCACAAATTGTTCTAATTAATTGTTCCAGCATCTGCCATTTTGTACTGTTTTCTGGCAAGATATCTACTGTTCCACGTGGTGCTTTATACATCATCTTTTCTTCCTCCTTTAAAATATAAAAAACGTCCTTAAAATAAGGACGTTAAAAACGCGGTACCACCTTAATTCATGTAATAATTATACATGCTCTCCTGTCTTAACGCGACATACGTTTACTCCTACTAATTTCAAAGTAACTCCTCCCAAGTGTCCCACAGCATTTCTTTTTTAATACTTTCACCAACCGTATTTTCTCTATTAAAAGACTTAGCTGTTTAATCTTGCTCATTGGATTAAAAAGATTATATGCGATTATTGAAAAAAAATCAATGATTTGACTAGATAAATATTAATTATTTATCTACATTTAATTGTTATTAATCTAAAAATAAAATATTTTACAAATAAATCTTATTAATTTTCTCCTGAAGAACATTTAGTTTCAGCTAAAATTTCTCCATTTTCTCCATTAATTGCACATAAACTATATGTGTTATTATGGACATCCATTCCAAGATAAATTATACTATTCATAGTGACCTCCTATTGTCGTTATGATAATGATTCTTATTTTTTGTTTTCTAACTTATATTATGAATCTAAATCCACGTTTTGACAAATTAGGAAGTCATTTCATATTATCTTATTATAAATTGTCGTCTTTTATCTAAAAATAAGTTTCTTAAAAAATTTTATTATACTTGATTTTTTTCAAAATGAATAAAATATAGATGTAAACTAAATATTCCAAAAGAAAAGGATGAGCCACACTCATCCTTTTCGCTGTTATACGGGCAAGAACACTTACCTAATCTTTAGATTTAAGTAAGTATAGAATTAAAAACAACACTGCTAAATATTCCATAATAGGGAATGCTGTCATTTTTTAATATTAGCCCGCTGGAATTCATAAATCATATGCTCCCTTCTTCCATTAAAACAGCAGTGATCACTTACACATATTTTATCATATATACATATATTTTCTGTCTCATATTTATGTCAATTTAATCTTATAGTTTTATCAGCAGCATCCAGCTTTTCAAAAGAAGAAACATTAGTATATCTTCAATTCAAAATATTATAAAAAACCAAATTTTTAATATTAACTTAGTAAATTACTAAAATTAAATAAAAATAAATAGAAAACTTAAAATAAGTAAAAGTAAAATAAGCTACCAAAAACACATAACAATCCTCTTTTAAAAAATTAAACACACTTATAAAAAGACTAAAAGATCAGTAATAAATTTAAACAAATTTCCAGCAAAATCGGACATAATACCTTTATTATTTTTAATGCGAGATTTTACTTTTATCTTTCACTAAAATAACAGCATAGTTTACAGTTATGTTATACTTTTAAATAAATTAATTAGTTTAAAAATATTCACACTTTTAGGTAGATAAAAAGATCATCATCTATTATCAATTAATAGAAAATGATCTTTTTTATATCTTTAAATAAAATGAATAATTTTTATATTTTGAATAAATAATAATATTACTTTTTACTAATGAATAACTCTTTTAACTTCAAAAATACCTTGAATTCGATCAATATTGTCAATTGCCTGTTGTAAACGGAACGCATCTTCAACTGAAATCTTAAGTTTAATAACAGCTTTCATATCAACTACATCAGCACGAATATTCAAAATATTAATCTTTGTCTGCCCTAATGCTGTAATAACATCATTTAATAAATTTGTTCGATCCAAACCAGTAATTTCCAAATCTGCCTGAAATTTCATTGTCGAAATTGAAGCAAAATCCCAATAAACATCAATTAATCTTGCCTTGATTTCAGGAACTTGAATATTTGGACAGTCTTTACGATGCACTTTAATCCCCTGTCCCTGTGAAACAAAGCCTAAAATTTCATCACCAGGAATCGGATTGCAACATTTAGATAATTGAATCTTTAATCCATCAATTCCTTTAACAACTACTCCAGAACTGCTTTTTGCTGCCTGTTGACGATCATTAACCTGATTATTTCTTTGTAACATTTTTGAAATACTATCAAAAAAACCACTCTTTTTAGGAACGACTCGATCAATTAAAGTCATTGCTGGTAAACTCTTTTTACCAATAAAATATAATATGTCATCAAATGAGCGAGCTCCAAATGATCCTAAAAAAGTCTTATAAGTATCTGGATCAAGATACTTTTTTTCATTTAACTGTCTTTTTCTAAGCTCATCTCTTAAAATTTTACGACCATCTTCTATTGCATCTTTTTTTGTTTCAGCTTCTCTAGAAGCAATAAACTGCCTAATTTTATTACGAGCACCAGCAGTACGAACGAATTTTAACCAGTCTTCACTAGGCCCTTGTGATTGTTTATTAGTTTTAATTTCTACTACATCACCTGTATTCAATTTCGTATCAATTGGAACCATCACATTATTAACTATCGCTCCAATTGCCTTATGCCCTACTTCTGTATGGATTCGATAAGCAAAATCAATTGGCGTAGATCCATTTGGTAGTTCAACAATCTTTCCTTGTGGCGTTAAAACATACACATTGGCCTCAAAAATATCTCTTTTTAAAGAGTCATAATACTCTTTAGCATCACCATCTTTTATGTCCTCACTCAAAGAAATAAATTCTCTTAACCATTGTAACTTTTCACCAATCTCCTGCTGCTCTTTTTTAGATGAATAACCTTTATTTTCTTTATAGCGCCAATGAGCTGCTACTCCTAACTCAGCCAGTTCGTCCATTTCTTCAGTTCTAATTTGAATTTCAAAAGTATTACCATCTTCACCAATCACTGAAGTATGCAAGGATTGATACATGTTAGGTTTAGGCATAGCTATATAATCTTTGAAACGACCTGGAATAGGACGATATTGATCATGAATCAAACCTAAAATACTATAACAATCCATCTTATCCTTAGTAATAATTCTTAGAGCATACAAATCATACAATTCATCAAAACGTTTCTTTTTAACAAACATTTTTTTATAAATACTATAAATTGATTTAGCACGTCCTAAAATTCGATACTCATACTTATTTTCATTAAGCATTTTTTCAACCGAAGCCATCATTTTAGTAACTGATTCTTTTCTTTCTTCCTGTTTTACAGCCAATAGATTAGAAATATCATTAAAAGCCACAGGATCCAAATAAGAAAGGCTTAAATCCTCTAATTCTGTTTTAATATCATTTATTCCTAAACGATGAGCAATTGGTGTATATACCTCTAATGTCTCCCTTGCAATTCTTTTCTGTTTATGGGAAGGCATAAATTGTAATGTTCTCATATTATGCAAACGATCTGCAAATTTAATCAATATAACACGGATGTCTTTAGCCATGGCAATATAGATTTTACGATGATTTTCAGCATAGACATCAGCTTCATCTTTAAATGGCATTTTACCAATCTTTGTAACACCCTCAACTAATGTCGTTATTTCTTCACCAAAACGTTCTACCATTTCCTCACGACTTACATCACAGTCCTCCATAACATCATGAAGCAATCCTGCTGTAATCGTCGCAGGACCCGTTTGTAATGTTGCTAAGATATAAGCAACCCAAATCAAATGATTGGTATATGGTTCACCGCTTTTTCTTTTTTGACCTTTATGTTTTTCCATGATATATTCATAAGCCTGATTAATTAAAGTAAGACTATCTTGATTAGTAATATATCTATTACATACTTCAAGAACATCTTTTATCGAAACAATATCTCCTGCTCCTTTATATTCAGCCATAAATAACACCTCCCATAATTATTAAAAAAGAGCTCAGCTCTTTTTAATATTTTAACATCGAATATACATTATAACCCTGCAATCTGTCACGTCCTTTTAACTCCTCTAACTCAATTAAAAAAGCAATTCCAATCACTTTACCACCTAATTTTTCAACTAATTTGATTGTTGCTTCAACAGTTCCACCTGTTGCAAGCAGATCATCAACAATAATAACATTTTGATTAGGTTCTATACTATCAGCATGAATATGAACTTCATTTGTCCCGTATTCTAATGCATATGTTTCACTTATCGTAGTTCGAGGCAGTTTACCTGGTTTTCTAACTGGTACAAATCCTGCATTGATCTCATAAGCTACTGGACATCCAAATAAAAATCCACGTGCTTCTGGTCCTGCCACAACATCAACTTTTTCTTCTAAATTATTTGCCCAATCAACAAATCGGTCAATTGTTTCTTTAAACGCATTTTTATCTTTCATCAAAGGTGTTACATCTCTAAAAATAATTCCTTCTTCTGGAAAATCCTTTATATCTGCTACATATTTAGTTAAATCCATATTTGATCTTTCTCCTTTACAACCATGCCTTATAATATTCGATTATAACATTTTTATACACTAATTAAAACTATTTAATTTCTTCAATAATTATATTTACAGATTCAAAATTATTAAAAACATTAATATTAAATTTACCAATCACACTAATTCTTTCAATATCTTTGTATTGCTCATACAATTCACCATGATTAAAATATAATGCTTGTACTTTTACCGCTGGTAAATCAAGATCAAAACGAAGATGTTTCCCATTTGATAAAGCTGTTACTTTTTTCACTAATAAATCTTTAGCATAAAAACAAACTTCTTCATTTCCGTTACCTAAAGGTTCTAAAAGTTCTAATTGCTTCACAGCATTTCTACTAATTTCTTCTCCCGAAACTTCTAATACCTCAACTAATGGAGGCTGATAATTTTCCAATTGTTCATTTAAATACACTGCTAACTTAGATTTAAGATTCTCTACATTATCAATAGTTACACTAAAGCCCCCCGCCAAAGCATGCCCCCCATAGCTATCAAGAACATCTTCAACCTGTTTAAAAATACTGTTTAAAGATACACCCTCAATCCCTCTAGCACTACCTTTATATATTTTTTTTTCTTTATCAAGACTCATTACAAAACTAGGCTGATTATATTGACGCGTATATTTACCTGCCACTAATCCAATCAATCCTTCATGAATTTCATTTTGATAACTATATAAAAATTTATCATTAGGATCTAATGCCCTTAAAACTTCCTGATATTGCTTATTTGTCATTTCTTGTCTTTTAGCATTAATTTCAACAGCTTTAGAACTTACTGCTTTTAATATTCCAATCGATGCGTCTTGCCGAAAATATTTAACCAGGTGATTAGGATTAACAATTTCTCCAAGTCGTCCAAATGAATTGATTTTAGGAGCCAAAATAAACCCAATGCTGGTAACACTATACTTTTGGTTGCTGCCAAGCAGTAATTCTAATTGAGAATATTGATTTTCTTTCATAAACTCTAATGCCCTTTTAACTAAAGCACGATTTTCGTCTTGCAAAGGCATCATATCAGAAATAGTTGTTATTGCCGCTAAACAAAACAAATATTTATCATGTTTTTTTAAGAGAGCACTAGCTAATTTATAAGCAACAAAACCACCTGATATTTCTTTATAAGGATAATCAGGAGAAATTTTAGTGTGAATAATTGAAAAAGCTTCTGGTAATTTCTCATCATAATTATGATGATCAGTGACAATTACATCAATACCCAGTTCATTAGCTCTTTCAATTGCATCAAAGGCCTTTATTCCATTATCAACTGTAATGATTAAAGTATAGCCTTTTGCTGCTATCTGTTCTACTCTTTGCTTATTTAAACCATAACCATCTTGTAATCGACTAGGAATATGAAATCCAGCTTCAATCCCTAACTGCCTAAATGCATCTACTAAAATTGATGTCGCAAGAATCCCATCACAATCATAATCACCATAAATACAGATTTTTTCCTTATTTTCTATCGCTTCATAGATTCTTTCCAATGTTATTTCTGCTTCTGAAAATAATGAAAAATCATGATATATTAAACGATTTGAAAGCATTGATTCAACTTGATGCGAAGAAAATTTCTTATAAGCAAAAATCTTTGCTAAAAGTGAATTTATATTATATTCCTGCATATAGTGTTTATAATCTAAATTATTTATAATCTGCCACTCCATAGATACTCCTTTCAAATAAAAATAGTTGCATCAGCAACTATTTTGAAATTAAATCTGAAAAATCATTTATACTCAAATGAGATGCTTCTTTTACTACTTGTAAACTTAAATAATCAAATATTTCCGAAAAATCAAGACTCATGATATCATCAATAATTTCACACATAGGAATAGCATCTCTTTGTTTCCACTTACGTTCAAATAAATAATCTTTTATTTGCTGCTCAGAAATATTATGAATATTTTGATGTTTAAAGTCACGGGCTTTTAATTTAATTAAAAAATTAAGATCACGTTTATTAAATTTAAAATCGTTAATCGATTCCATTTACAGCCCTCCATTTCAAAGTCACTTACATATTATATGACAAATTCCAACAGAAAGGAAGTGCTTTATGAAAAGAAAACTAATAAATTCATTTATCATTCTTTCCGCCAGTTCAGCCATTGCAAAATTATTCAGCATCTTTAATAGAATGATTTTAGCCCGTCAATTAAGCAGTGAAGCTATGGCACTATATATTCTAGTTATGCCTACTGTTTCTTTATGTATTACTTTAGGACAATTAGGTATTCCATCAGCAGTATTTAGACTGGTTGCTAACCCTAAATATAGTAATAAAAAAATTATTATTTCTGCATTTACAATTTGTCTTTTTACATGTGTTATTGTAATGAGTACACTTTTATTTTCTTCAAAATTCATCAGTCATAATTTATTAAAAAATGAAGGTGCATTTTATCCTTTGTTGTCGCTGGCTCTATTTATTCCCTTAGTAGGAATAAGCGGAATCATTAAAAATTATTTTTTAGCTCGACAAAATGTTTATCTTGTTGCAAAAGCTGGTTTTATTGAAGAAATAGCTCGTTTAAGTTTTAGTTATTTAATGATTAGACAATTTTCATTTTTAGCAGATACTTATTTAGTAAGTTTTGCCACATTAGCTATGTCAATTGGTGAATTAAGCTCTATTATTTATCTATCAACTCGTTTAAAAGATCATAAAATTACTACCTTTAATAAACAAAACATTATCAATAACTTGCAAATAAAAGATATGTTGAATATTGCTATGCCTTTAACTGGTTCAAGGCTGTATCACTGTATTGTTTCTTTTTTAGAACCAATTACATTAGTTTATGTATTAACCCAATTTAATCTGAGTGAAAGTACCATTCATCAGCAATATGCTGTTATAAGCGGATATGTTATTTCTTTACTAGTTACCCCTACTTTTTTTAATAATGTTGTCTATCGTCTATTTTTACCAATCATTACTGATGATGTTGTTTATAAAAAAATATCTCTAGCTAGAAAGCACATACTCTTAGCATTAGTGGGAAGTTTTTTAATCAGTATCCCTTTTACTATAATTTTTTATTTTATTCCTGAATTCTGTTTGAAAATTTTATATAATACAACCAGTGGTGCAAATTATCTTAAATATATGGCTATCCCTTTTACAATCTTCTATCTTCAAACACCGCTTAGCGCTTTATTACAAGCACTGAATCGTAATAAATTAATGTTTATTAGCAGCATTATTGAATGCACCAGTGAAATAATCTTAGTATATGTATTGAGTCATTACTTAGGGGTCTTCAGTATCGCAATTAGTTTACTAGCAGGGTTATTAATTACACTAATCATTAGTGCTGTTGCCTGTTATAAATATTTATTTATATCTAATTAAAATCTAAAAGGGCTGAACGAATCAGCCTCTAAATCAATTTAAATCTTTTATCTTCAATAAATTTTTTACGTGAAGGATTACCTTCAACCCGATAAATTTTTCTATCTTTTAAATCATACACCACTGACCAGACTGTATCTTTGCCCGTACTACGATCATACTGACAAATAAACCCATATTTTCCAGACAATAGATCAACAGCATCATCAAATGTTTTAATTTGTTCATTTGATAATACTTTCGTCATTGTTAAATAACGTAACTCTGCATTCCAGCTATCAATAATAAGATTGTTATATTTCTTCATTTTCTTAGTGTGAAATAAATTTGTTGCACAAACATACCCACTATCTGTAATAATTTCTATTGTTTCTCCGTTACATTCAATTACAGCTATCATTCCTTTAGCATCTACTAGAGTAAAGGTCTGACTTGAAGCAATCGGTAAAATTTTAATTAACTCGATCACTTCATCTACAGTTTTACATTTTTCTAAAAATAAACGAAGCAGCATTCCCGCGTTCAACCCCGGCTGTTTAACAGTTGGATAAACAGAAGTCAAACCAATTGCTAGAGCATGCTCATTAATTCCATCCTCCATCTCTACACATGCTGTCGTATTACCAGAAAAAGCATATGAATCATTATCAAATTGATAAATACAATTACTATATAATTTTTCAATTTCAGTTAAAAAATCGCTATTTCTTCCAAATAATAATTCTTGTTCATTTTTTATTACAAAGCAAGAACAATGAACCTCAGGTATAATACAGTACATTCCAAACAGCACGGAACATATCGCCTCAAATGAACATTGCTGACCATCTGCGATTCCTTTTATTTCTTCAATAATTTCAGGAAAAAATTTTTGATAAAATGGTAGGCACTGCAAAGCAAACTCATTTCTTTCTTTAGTCAATTCAAAAGGGACATTATCTAAAAAATAATGATTGTTTTTTAACAACATCCTTCCCCATTTATAACCCATCTCGTAATGGGTCCCTTTAAATCTTGCATGATACATAACTATTTTGCTCCTTTTTTAATAGAGCTACCGGTAACTCATAAACCAAGCATAAATCAACAAAAATTTATTGTCAATCATTTAAATTTTAATAAAATTTTTTTATTAAAATTCTATTCTGTCTATTTTTGGATAATTTAAGTATGATTTGCCTTCTAATGTGTAGAATCACCAAAAACAATATTCGGGTCAACAGATTCATAACCCTCTGTTTCACTAAGTATTTTGACAAATATCTGCTCAAATACTTAGATCTCCTAATATAGTTTTATGACCATGTAGAATAGTTGAGAACTTTTTCTTCCATTGATAATCCTAGAAGCCATCTGAATGCAAAATTGACTTCTATTTCCCTGCATGCTTTTATCATTGAATTAATTCCAAAAATAATATTGATAAAAAGCACTACTAGATCACAATGTCGGCAACTTAAGGTGTTGGTGATTTATTACAGTAAATTTTTTGAAAATAAAAAAGCGAAGATAAGAACGTTATATTCTAGTCTTCGTTTTTTTGCGCATGAAAAAC
>JAETPY010000149.1 GCA_021770925.1 Erysipelotrichaceae bacterium
TAGAATAGATTGCGTACAAATATTATTTTTGTACAATAGAATATTGTTCCTCTCCCATTAACAATATTCGAAAGTATACAAAGAGTACAAGTTCACCTCTCCCGTTTTGGGCTTGTTCTCTTTTTTGTTAGCTAAAAAAAACAATATTGTGCAACATAATAAATTAATATATACTAAGATTATAGTATGGTAATTGTAAATACCATGCTTCCAGCATAATTAAAATTATGCTAAAGAAAACACAGCGTTCCATTCCCATGTCGCTGTGTTTTTCTTTTTACAATAAAAGATGTACACCATCTATATATATTATACCTTTTAGAGTGTATTTAATTTATAAAAATTATGATTAAAATAATTATTAGTGAGCATAACATATATGTGTAATTATTAATACATCACACATTTTATTATAGATCCTTTGTTAAAATTCCACTGTATATTAAAAAGCTGATTTATTAATCAGTTTTTTAATTAATTCTAATAAAATATATTTAAATTTTGTACTGTACACTAATATAACTGCATATATATTAATGTATAATTTCTTAATTGTACAGCAAAATTAATTTTGCGTCATCTTTATACTCATCTTTAAAGATTGTTAAATTTGTTTTGCCATCTGTAAACAAAAAAGCCAGATAATAAAAAATCTGGCTTTTTTGCATATCTAAATTTTACTGTACGAAATTAATTCATTTTTAATATCGTCTATTGACTCCCTGATCATTCTCAATTCCTTAATTGCTTTATCAAGATCCTTCCCTTCACTTTCTAGAATTTTTTTAGCGCGGTTGAGCATTTCTGCTAGTTCATCTAGCCTTTCCATACTAAATCTCCCCTTCTTATAAATTATAGCATATGATGTATATTGCTGTATGCTATAAATTTATAGACTATAAAGGACTCAAAGAATTAAAAGATTAGATTTTTAATTTATTTCATAACAAAAAGAACACCTTTCAAAGTGTTCTTACATGACTAAAACTTATCTAAATTAAAACTTGGTGGTACATCATTTGGATTAAAATTTTGACCATCCAAATCTGATAAATCAAAATATATTAAGGAATCCCTTGTGACTCCCCAATCTTTTTGTGATTCAGCAGAATCTTGAATCTTATTAAATGCCTGACGAAACATTGTATTATGAGCTTCTTCACGATTTAATAAGAAATCAATTGTTTCCCTAACACCACTGTCATCTATTTGACGATATAAATTTTGATAAACAACCTTTGCACGCTGTTCAGATGCTATATTAGACAAAATATCAGCGGCAAGATCGCCTGTTTCATTAACATATGCTGCAGTCCACAAATAACCAGATGCATTTGCCAGCATCGGGGTTAATCCTGTTAATACATGTGCCTCAACACTTCCAATATCTGCCTCGTTAGCATTTGGATTCTCTCCATTTAATAAATTTATCAATTGTGCAATCATTTCTAAATGAGATAACTCTTCCGTTGCAATATCCAAGAATAAATCTCTGATTTCTTTATCCTTAATACGAAAACTTTGAGCGAAATATTGCATCGCCGCCTTTAATTCTCCCTGTGGTCCACCCAACTGTTCCTGTAAAAGAGCTGCATAATTAGGGTTAGGACGATCTACTTTTACTGGACATAAATACCGACTTTCATATTTAAACATTACTTTCACCTCAAAATAAGTATTGTCCATATTTTTTATTTCTATACGGGAAAACCATTTTAATGTTTTATTTATCATAAATACTTTATTTTACTTAGTCTAATTTTCATTTATTTTTCCCTATCTATTAAAATAATTATCTTTTTATTCCAAAATCGTTCCACAATTTTTTTATTTGTAATCAAAAACACTTTACATACGTATATACGTATGTTATAATAATATTGTAAAGAAAGGAGGTAATTAAGTTGTGGATAAGAACAATTTAAAAGACTTACTCGATATTGTATATAAGCTAATTCAACTTGCAATCGCTTTAGCAACATATAATATCTACCGTAAGTCTCACAAGGGGAAGTAATTCCCCTTACCTATAATATATTATACCATAACTTAAAACAATATCTATGAAAAGTGAAAAAATTTTAAATCTCTTGATCGGTCTTATTCTAATAGATTCTATACCTGATTTGCTTGAATTCAACAACTCACTTTTAGGAATCGTAAAATTAATCATTAATATATTGACAGTTTTAATTTGTCTTTATATTTTAAAAGAGGTAAACAAGAATGAATGAACGGCCACAGGAAAAATACGACAAAAAAAATATGGCTTTTGTAAATGCCAAATACAAAAAAGAATTTGTACAGGAATTCAAGTCGGCTTGTAAATCTCTAGGAATCTCGCAAAGTGAAGTATTTCGCGAAGCAATGATCGAAACAATTGAAAAAGCAAAAAAACCTAACTCAAAAAAATGAGTTAGGTTTGATTTTTAAATATTTATTATTGATATATATTTTTTTACCATATCCAGAAGTGATTATACTATGAGATAGCCCCTTATGTATAAGGGTGTATTCTATTCGGGTATTTAATTTGCTACCATGAACATCTTCAGCACCGTGTTTTAGATAAACTTTATTCATAAGCATAAACACCCATCTGATTTTGGAGTTCTTCAGATAGCTCGTAGTATTTCTGGTATTGAGATTTATAATAATCTCTATCGCCTTGAGTATCCTGTAATTCTCGATTTGTTAACTCCAGCTTAATTTTTAGATTACGGGATACTTGTTTTTCTTGTACCAGGGCAATTCCTAATAGTAATGATAACAGCACTAGAATGGCTAAAATTGATACTTCTATGTGTTTCATATTGCTATACCTTTTTTAAATATTGCATAGAAACCCATCCGCTTGGACATTTTCCCCAACCATTTTGAATTTTAGAGATAGTTACACGTGTACCACGATCCAAAGCGCCATCCTTGTCTTTATCGTGATTTTTACCATCAGCGGTTAATTTGTTATGACCAACTGGTTTTCCGTTTGGGGCATCACGCACAATTAAATCAGAGGCAGTTACTTCATAAGTACCTAAAGTGTTTGATGTGTTATTAGAACTTACTTTTTCAGTATATTCTAATTTAACCCAACAAGCGCCAGTATATCCCCAACCATTTTGTTCTTTTGAAATGTTTAAGACTGTTCCTTTAGCATAAGCAGTAACTTTGCTTCCTGAAGTGCTTGGAGTAGAACGACCGTTCAATCCTGAGTTTGCAGTAACTTTAACC
>JAETPY010000150.1 GCA_021770925.1 Erysipelotrichaceae bacterium
TCAAGGAGCATATCAAGGACTTGTTGACTCCAGAACCGGAGCCAGCACAAATAGCAAATTGCCATCCAACTCTTGACCTCGAATTTGATTAACACTTTTTAAGAGACACTAGTGAAGAAATATTATGTTTGAATCTACATGCTTGGTCCTTAAATTCATAAAGCAAATATGCAGTTCTGCAAAATAAATTCTTAGGTATTTAAACATATGTTCGCTTCCAAACCGATATCCTGTTATTATACTACTTTGTATAGGAAATAATAGGGTCGGCGTTGTAGCTTGGTTGGATTTGATGTATTTATTTAAATCAAAATATAGTTTTCCTATATTATGTTTCTCACCAAATGCGTATATGTATAATCCCGATTTCATAAAAGAATCGCAAGACTCATAGAAAGTATACGCATATGTATCATTTTTATGGCAAATGTTGTTAACGATGTTTAAAATATTTATATTATCCTTTGTTATATGTATATCCTCATTTAAATACATTAAAATTTCATGTTTGTTTTTTCTTAGAAGGATTCGATATGGAGAATACTCATCTAAGAGTCCACCAAAAGGGTTTATAAATTCTAATAGAGCTTTATTGATAGTTTCAATATCAGCATTGTCTAAGTAAGATTTTAATATACATATCAATTTGTTTTTTACTTTTAAAGACAAGGCAGATGCCACGTGTTTGCCGGCTCCTGAAACACCAGAGTATAATGACGCTATTGACTTTATAATTTCGAAGAGCGAGAAGATGCCATTCTCATTTGAGGATGCCCGTTGAAGATTGTTGAAATGAACAGAGAATGCTTTTCGCAAACTAATGATTTCATCATCATTCATTTGGGGAGTAAAATTTTGTGCCAATTTTTTAGCTGCATTCAGATTGCCATCTTTGTCATAAATAATGTCCCCGTTTTTTATCATGGAATGTAGTGCCCTGTCATCCCAATAATTCTGAAAGAAAACCAGATCTGATAATAACTTTGCCGGAACAATTATAGGTTGGATAATATGATTCTCATATATAATCTGGTTTATAGAAATTGAATCTGTGGAAGACATAACTATTATAATATCTATGTCCGACTCTGGAGTTGCCGTATGGTTCGCATAACTTCCTGTCACCATGATTCCAGTCGTATGTTCTTTGGAAAAATGGTCATTAACGAACTTTAAAACGAGTGTAACGAGCATCTTCCTTGATAGAATCAAGGAATTACTTTTTTTATGAGGCATGGTAATTTATTTAAAATTAAACAAGTGGAAGCATGGTGAGAAAATAGGAAGCGAATGTTTAAAAAGACTTAGTCCTCAAAATTGAAATAATGAGGGATTTTAACTGTCAGATCTTGGGAAAATATACTTCTATAAGTATGTCAAACAGACCCGGTTAAAAATGGTTTGATTATTTAACCTCTTCAGAACTTCTTGTTTGCAAGTATCATAAATTGCTTATATATCTGACATGGCGGGAATTGTATTTTTTTGGTCTCTCTTAAAAAAGATACAAGTCCATATAAATTATAACAATCCTTATATTTAGTTGTTAAACCAACGTATATAATATCTCCATTGGGAGAAATTGTTACAGTAATCACATCATGTGATTTAACTGGATCTTGAAACCCAATGATCGATGCATATAATTGTTTGATTTCGCGACATGATTCCCTTGCTGCTTTATGATATTCATGTCCACATGAGAAATCGTAAAGTTCACTTATAGTATATCCCGGGTTCAGTTGTTGTGGTGAATAATATTTACCCAGTCTAAATCTAAGATTATTGTTATCTGTGAATTCAAAAGATATTGTGTCGTTTGAATTTATAGTGTAGACAGAGACAGACTGTATACTTATACTATCGTTTTTATTTTGAGAATAAATAGATAGCGGTAGTATTAAAAGAATGTATGTTATGACAATATTTAATTTAGTATATGACATGGTAAGGTATCTATCAGGAAGTGTAGTACAAAAAAGTTTAATAATACTTAAATTATAACTTCTGTAAGTTATAAATACTTGTTAATTGGAATTTATGTAGTAAAATTGTTTAAATAACACCATGTGTAAACATGGTAACTGTTAAACATATCTTATGTTAAAATACTCGAATAGTAATTCCCAATTCCATTCAAAATCTTTTGGTAGGTTCCCTTGATATCTATCCTCATGTGAAAAGTTTTCTTTAAATACTTCAAATAGTTCTTCAAAATGCTCTATGAAAAAATCTAAATCTATAGCATCATTGCCATTAACAGTTGTAAGAAGACCGTCTTCGATTAGTTTATTAAATGTTGCACTTTCCATACTAAATCCAGACCCTGTATCGGATAGTAATCCCCATAAATCACCCAGAAGATGTTCTTGAAATTCAAGTGCCGCACGAGCATCGGGATTCTCCATCATCTTTAAATGATCCTGAACAGCATGGACGCATTCCTTTATGAAAGTAGACTCGTTGGTATTTTGCAAAGTTATTGTCAACGTATTACGATTATATTGTCCAGCCTCCGTAATTGTCGGATCCAGAAAAAAACGTATGTTCGAATTTTTTATAAATTCGGCCAATTTAGGATATTGAGAAAGATAGCCGTTGATCTGAGCGTAGAAATTCCTGTTCTCCTCATAGGAAAGGTCATCATTACCGTATGGTCCATCGTGATCGAAATCTTCATAATCAGGATTATTTCGTTGGTCATCGTCATCGTCAGTTTCCGGGTCTTCACTTTCGGGTTCATAATTGTCGGGGTAGACTATAACCTCTGGGAGATATGTGCCCAGACCGCCTAATAATTGTGTACCTTCATTCAATGTCAGCTCAGGCAACTCAAGCTTTAATTGGTCTAAAGATTTCTTCATAATATAGTAATTTGTTAAGTATGTATTGAAAATTAGTTTATAATAAGTAAATGTAGTGCTTATTTAAATTTCGAATCTTCCGGATGTTTTCCTTATTTCCCATCAGTCACATAGTTCCTATGTTCCTTCTACGAAATGAGGAAATCATCTTAAGATCTACTGTAATTTATATAAGTTAATTTCCATCACTTGCTTAATTTGATTTTGTATTTAGAGTATGTTTGAATTTAACACGAATTTTATGTTTTAGCATATTGAAAATATTCTTTTCATTTCTATGAAGGTTCTTTTCGGTGAATTTCACCAAGTTTCATCAGTCGCATAGCAC
>JAETPY010000008.1 GCA_021770925.1 Erysipelotrichaceae bacterium
TTTTGCTGCATCTAATGCTTCTTTAAATTGTGTCCATGAATCAGTTGTGTAGTTTTCTTCTGCATATTTTTCAGCTTCTTCAATCAATGCTTCCAATGCAGTCTTATCACCTTTGATAAATCCTAACATATGAATAGCATTAGCTAAACGATAGAACGCACTGTCAACTGTAGTTTGATCTACGCTATCAGCTAAAACTATTTTAGCGTTATCTAATGCACTTTCAAATTCAGTTACTACAGCTGGTACAACATTTTCTAATGCACCTTGTTCTTTTAAAGTATTTGCTGTATCAACAGCTATTTTTAATGCAATTTTATCTTGATCATTAGCAGCTTTTACTAAACCATCTTTTGCTTGTTGTAATAAATTCAAAATATTATCAACATCTTCTTGATCAGAATCACTATTATCTAAAACAATTTGTTTTGCTTTAATTAATTGTTCTTTTAAATTATTCCATGATAATTCAGTATATAGATTTTCATCTATTTTCTCACATTCTTCTACTAATTTACCAAGTTCAGTTATATCTCCTCTTAAAACTAGTTTTTCTGCTGCTTCAATTAATTTAGAATTAACCACATCAATTGTTTCTTGATCATATGTATCTTTTTTACAAATAGTTTGAGCTTTTTCATATAATTCATTAAACACTACCCAGCTTGTAATTGTAGTATTATTTTGATCATAACCTGATTCTATTTTTTCTTTTACTATACTTAAATTATCTTTTAATTTTTCATTATTACTTGTTTGATATACTTCAATTTCTGCTACTCCAGGATATGGTGAACCTGCATCAGTAGCATATGAAGTAATTGTTACTTTAACATCTTTTATTACTTGATCATTCATATCAACAATAAATGTATAACCATTCTTTGATCCAGTAGAATTTGTATAAACTTTTGTCCATTCTCCATTTTCGTTTTGTACAGATACATCAAAGCCTAATTGAGTATTACGATATCCATTTTCTTCAAATACAACCTTAATATAATTTACTGAATAATTCTTATCTAATTTCACTCCTCCTGATACTGGTAAATTTGTTTTTGAGTTTCCAACCCAGCAATCTTCAAAATTAACATTATTTATCTTTTCTTTTGAATAAGAACTCATTAATTCATTATCTGCATATGCTGTTCCTAAAGGAGCTACATTTGTATTATTTTCATGAATAAGATAATTTTTAGCTAATTCTAGATAACCTTCTGCCTGATATATTATATCATTTGATGCAGTTTCAATGTTATCATAGATATCTTTAGCTTGTTGATAATAATGTTGATATTTATCAAAATATTTTGATATATATTCTTTTTTATCTTCATTCTCTAATACTTTTAAATTATTTTCTAATTTACTGATATCTACTAAATTATTAATTGCATTTTTAAGTGTATCAATTGCATTTTTATAATCATCACTCTTACTATTTTCATCATTAATAATACTTTGTGCATTATTAATTGCTTTTGTAAGTACTTTATAACTTAATTTTGAATAAATATCTTCATTTAATGATTTTGCTTCATCAATTAATTGATCTAATTGATTAGTTAAGTTGCTTGCAAGCGATATATGAAGTTCATCTATAACTTTTTCATCATTAACTAGTTGAATTATTGTTTGATCACTAATAATAGAATTATCTGATAAAACATTTCCATTTTCAACACATTGTAAATTACCACTTCCAGCATATAAGAATGATAATAACTCAGCTACTGTAATTTCATCTTGAACTCCATTTAAAATCTTGTTTTCAATAAACATTGATGTTCCATCAATTAATTGAATGCCCTTGCTTGAATAAATTTTCATTTCACATAATGCAGGATAAATTCCACCATTAGTTTCAAAAGTAATTTTTACATCATTAACTAGTTTAGGCTCATCTAATGGAATATTTATTGTATAAGATTTTTCTTCTTCATTATAGCTTTGACCACTATAAATTTTTTCCCAATTTCCATCACTATCTTTTGTCTCAATAAAGAATTTCATTATATTATTACCTAATACTGGCCGAGTTTCAAAAACAACTTGTAATCCATAAATTGATTGTTCTTGATTAAATCTAACCCCTGCACTTACTGGAGTCTTTGAAGTCTGTGCAATCCACATTGAACCTGTGTTATTGTCATTAATATGATCTGCTGTATAACTTCCTAAAGTTGTATCGGCATAAGCTGTTCCTTCCACAGCAATATTTTCATCCATGATTTTATCTTTTTGAGCTTGACCTGTTAAATAACCATTACAAATTTCTGAATAAATTTCATCAAGTCCACGGTATTCTTGATTACCATCAGCTTTTTTAGCTACAGTTTGATAATCCACATCATTAGTTACAACATTCCATCCAATATTAAAATAATCTCGATTACTAGACGGAGCAGCAAAATTACCGGTTTGAATTGCAGTACCTACTCGATCTAACCATAATTTCCACATTTCATAACTATAATCACGTTCTAGGCCATTATATTGTCGGTGTGCATATGTTTGTAATGTTTTAGAACTCCAAATATTTACAATAGCTTTAGCATTGATTATCATCATATCTTTTGAATAATCATCATATGTACCACTATTTCTAGAATCATTATAAAAATTAGAAGCTTTTGATATCCATGTACCATATAATGAATCTTTTTCAAAACCAGCAATCTCATCTATAAGTAAAATACTTTTTAATAATTTATCTTTATATTTTTCAAATATTTCATAATTTTTAGTATTATAAGCTTCATTTATTCGTTCAAAAAATTCAACTTGGCTATTTGCTATAGTTTGTCTTAAAATATCAACTACATCATAAACATAGCATTCATTATCTTTAAATTTATCAAAATCTTTCATTAATAAATCTGTTGCCTTTTCAAATTTAGTAGGGTCATATGTTAATTTATAATCTCCTATTACAATTTCTGGATTAAATGATGGTCGCATATTAGTAATACAATTTACATTTCCGGTATGATATTTTGCACTTCCATCTTCATTATTAGCACCATAAGCAGTAGACAATAAGATTTTCCATGCTTCCCAAGAATTTTGTGAATATTCACCATAACGTCTAGTGATATATTCTTTTAACCATGTTTCAGTATCTTTAGCATCACTTTCCCAAGCCATTTCCCAGAATAAATCATAATTAACAGGATTCAAAAGGGTTCCCTCTGGTGTTATTCCTATTCCTTTCATATGATTTGATTCACTATTTGCCTTTGTTATCTGAGTTGCTAAATATTCAAGTTCACCATGCATTCCTGTTCTTCCACCATAATTATCTAACATGCAAAATACCCATGATGTGCCACCAAATTCTTTACCATTCCAATTTGTTGTGTTACTCCAATGAGGATTTTCTGTTGCGTCTAAATCTAAGACAAGAACATGATCTTCTTTATTTTCACCAAATCCTTCTAAAATTTCTGGATTTGGATTAGACAACCATGATTGAATTACCCATACAGCATCTTCATCATAATTCATCATTCGATTTAAAATATGTGCTGACATTTGTGGTTTACTTAAATCTGGAGGAATTATTCCACCTTCATGAGCTAAATCACCAGCATAAAAATTAGTAATTTGTCCATAAATATATTCTTGCGTTTCATAAAATTTCTGTGCTAAACCATCATATCCATTATATGTTGTTTTTAATATTGGTGGACGAGTAAATCCAGACCAATCCCCTTGTTCAACCATATATGGTTGAATATCTTCATATCCATAATCTTCCATAAGTGTTTTATTGGCAACATCACCAAAGTGTTCTGGCATTGCTCCCATGAAACCTTGCAAACAAGGTTTCATTCCTAAAACCGACATTTTACGTTGATTTGTTCTTGCCATTTCAACCGTATCAATAACCCATTCATCACTAACAGGTCCACCATAAGATTCTAGATTTCCCATTAGCCACCAGGCTTTATATGAATATCCACAAACAAATGACTTAGCTTCTTCAATGTCATAACCATAATTTTGTAAATATTCTATCCATAGAGCTTCTGTAGCAGTAGTATCTAAAATTAAATTTACCCCATTTAATGCAAAATAATCTAATTCTCTTTGCCATTCATCATATCCCCAAAATGGCATTGTATAAGATAACGTACAGTAATTATATGCATATCTTATTTCATAAGGCGATTCTTTATGGATAATCTCATCTAATACAGGGATATTTTCTGGCATTTTCACTTGTTTTGTTTGCTGTGATACATGAACATTACAATAATATTTCAAAAAATAATTTAATCCAGTAGTTAAAGATAATCCTTCATTACCCTTAATATGAATTTTACCATTTAAAGAAGATATCTCATAATAATCTTTACCAGAATCACTTTTCGCTAACTCAAAAGTAAACCATTCATTATACTTTTCGCCTAATATTCTTGTAATAACACCCTTAACTTCTGCAAATACATCAGCATCACTAAAAGTATCAGCAATATTATATTTACCATTTTCATCACTAATAGCTTTAGTATCAACATCATAATTTTCTAATAACCAATCTTCATATGATTTTATATTTAAATCTGTACGTGTACTAATTTTTTCTATATCACTTTTAGTTCCATAAACTTTTATTTCTGAAATCTGAGAATTTGCTCCCTCACCATTTGAATTAGCAATAACATTTACTCTTATTACTCGATAAGTATTGTTATCAAGAATAAATTCATCACCATTTTCATTACTTTCCTTAAGTTTGGTTTTAGCTATTCTTTCAAAATGAACACCATCTAAGCTTCCATATAATGCATAAGCAAATTGTGTACTACCTTGAGGCATATAAACTTTAATTTTAGAAATATCATAATTTTCTAATAAATCAACATCTACATATTTAGGATAATCCTCACCAATCCAGGATGTCGTAGTTTGTCCATCAACAACTAGTGAAGAAAAATTACTATTTGTAGTTGATCTAGTAGGTTTCCCATATGCTATATTATCTGGATCATTAGGATCAGTATCTGGGGCATCTGGTCTTTCATAATCAGAATTTTCTACTCCATAAACTTCTAATTCATTTATATGTACACTTGTGTTAGCTGAATTATATGTCATTTTAACTTTAACATATTTAGCAGTTCTAGTTTCAAACATATAAGTTTCACCATTTGCGGTCTGTAAAATTTGGTCAGCTTTTTCGCCTGTTTTTTCATAATTAAATCCATCTGCACTCACATAAACTTCATAATTATAATATCGACTTCCATTATAGTATGGAATAACTACAATTTTAGAAATATCATAATATCCATCTAAATCAACTATTAATTCACTTGGATATAAACCTCCATCCCAATAAGTTGTTTTATCTCCATCGACAGCTCGGGATGAATTTCCATTACTTGCAATAGTTGGTTTATTTAAAGCAACATTTGATAAATCATCATTATTATCAATAGCTTTAACATCAATAGATACAAAACTAATAATCATTGCAAAAGCTACTAAACTTTTAATTATTTTTTTTAGTATCTTCATAACTTTCCCTTCTATCTTTTTAAGTTCTATATTCATTTTCATCTTAATTATATTATTAAAAACTGAATTACTTATATTTGTAAATACAAATAATATTCACCTTCTTTCCAATACACTCATAGCTATATATTTAACTATAATATTTAATAAAAATAATTCAGTTCAATTAAAATTTTTACATGTTAAACTATTCTATTTTATTATAACACCAAATAATTAGTTAAGTTCTATGATATTAGTAAAATAATATAATTTTTTTACACAAAAACAGCAAATTATAACTTTATAATTCTTTATTATCTATAATTCACAAGTAATCTATCTATACGATATTAATTATGAAACTCTTTAATAATAATTTTTGGGTTATACACTAAAATACATATTTTATGCACATAATACAATTGATGTGATTTTAAATGTGAATATATGTGAAAAACGGATAAGAATATTGTCATTATACAGTTTTACTTGTGAGTTTTTAGTGAATCACTCTTTTTTTATACAAATATTACCACAATTTTCACATTCACATTTTTAATTATGCACAAATAAAGTTGTGAATAATGTGAATAAGTTTAAAAAACCTTGATAAATCTAATAATTATTGTGAATAACTTTGTGAATAGGATTTGACCTCATTTTTTGTTCTTTTATTTTACTTTTTATTTGCTTATAATTATGAATGCGGAGGTGAAAATAATGCGCGATAATAGTAAAATTTGGCAATTGTGCCTTGATACCCTTGAAAAACAAAATTTACCTGAAGAACGTAAAATTGATAAAGTAATCATGGAATCTGTTTTTCGAAATGCTCAAATTGCTTCCATTAACAATAATAAGGTTATCGTTGTTACCCCTTATTCATTTAATGTAGAAACGATAAAAAATAATCTTAAAGATATCGAAGATATTCTTTCAGGCATGCTGGCATCACCAGTAACAGTTGAAATAATTGGAGAAGATGAATTTAAAAAATCTATTATTCAAGAAAAAAAAGAGGTTTTTAAAGACAATCTTAATAAAACTCTTACATTTGATAATTTTGTTGTTGGAGGATCCAACAGAATGGCTCAAAATGCAGCTTTATTAGTCGCAACTAATCCTGGATCAAACTTTAATCCTTTATTTATTTATAGTAATCCTGGTTTAGGTAAAACCCATTTATTGAATGCTATAGGAAATTATGCTAAAGAAATAAATCCTGGTCTAAAGATTCGTTATATAACCAGTAAAGATTTTGTTGATGAAGTAATTGGTGCTATGAAAAGTAAAGATGGCAATGAAATTTATGCAAAATATAAAACATTAGATATATTATTAATTGATGATATCCAATTTCTATTTAACAAAGAAAAAAGTAGTGAAATTTTCTTCCATATTTTTAATGAAATTATTAACAATAATAAACAAATCGTTATTACAAGTGATAAAATGCCTGAAGAACTTCAAGGTATTGAATCACGTTTAATAAGTCGTTTTAATTCTGGTCTAAGTTTTGGAATTGATCCTCCAGAATTTGAAACTGCACGTGCTATTTTAGAAAAGAAAATTGAAAATCTTGATAATCCTTCTCTTTTAATTCAAGAAGATGTTGTTGATTTCATGGCAAATCATTATTGTAAAGATATTAGAAGTCTTGAAGGTGCATTAAAACGTTTATTTTTCTGCAGCATAATGAATCATACGAATACTATTGATATGGCTTTTGCACTAGAATCTTTTAAAGATAATAAAGCTGTTCAAAATCCTAAAAGTGTTCTAACTAAAGAAGTTATTCTAAAAACCACAGCAGAATTTTACTATTTAACAATCAGTCAATTAATTTCTAAAAATAAAACTAGAAAATTAACTACTCCTAGAGAAATGTGTATGTATCTAATGCGTGAATTATTAGATATTACATTTTCAGAAATTGGTATGACATTTAGTAATCGTGATCACTCTACTGTTATGAAAGCATGTGCTAGAGTAGAAACAAAAATAAAAAAAGATGCTGATTATAAATTAGCTATAAATAAATTAAAAGAAAAGCTAAATGTAAATTAAACACTTTTGTATCACAACTTAAGCACATTATTATACACAAAAAAAACAGCGATTATATCAATGATTTTATAGTTTATACACATTATTCACATTATATTAATAATAGTATAAATAATAAAAAATATATATAATATTCAAAAGGAGAAAATTTATGAACTTTAAAATAAAAAGATTAAAATTATTAAATGCTCTTGCTAAAGCTACTAAAGCAGTTTCTGTCCGCAGCCCTCTACCTGTTCTTACAGGAATAAAATTTGATTTACAAGATGACTGTTTAATTTTGACAGGAAGTGATTCTGATATTACAATTCAAACTAAAATTGAAAAAGATGAAGATTTAATTATTAATCAAACTGGTGGCGTAATACTTAATTCACGTTACATTTTAGATATTGTTCGAAAGATAGACAGCGATTATATTAATATTAAAATAATTGAAGGTGCTTTAACTAGAATTTCTGGATCTAATTCAAAATTCGATTTAAACGGTACAGATATCTTAGATTATCCAAGAATTGATTTATCTAAAACTGGAATAAAAGTATTATTAAATTCATTAGTTTTAAAAGATATTATATCTCAAACTAAATTTGCAGCTAGTGATAAAGAACATAAACCTATCTTAACTGGAATTAATTTTAAAGCAGCTAATTATCAATTAGAATGCACAGCTACTGACAGCTACCGTTTAGCTAAAAAAATCGTTAGTTTAGATGAAAATGTAACTTTCAATATCACAATTCCTCAAAAATCTTTAGATGAAATTTCTAAAATTATAGAACAAAATGAAACAATCGAAATGTATGTATCTGATCGAAAAGTATTATATGTTTTCGATAATAATATTATTCAAACCCGATTAATTGACGGTAGTTTTCCAGATACAAATCGATTAATTCCTGATAATTTTGATTATGAGCTAGATTTAGATACACACTATTTATTAAATGCGATAGACCGTGTTTCTTTACTTACAAATGAACAAAATAATATCATTAAATTAGATATGGATCCTGATAAAATTGTTTTATCTTCATATATGCAGGAAATTGGTTCTGTTGAAGAAATATTAGATATGGCTTTTTATAAAGGTAATCCTTTAAGTATTTCATTTAGTTCTAAATATGCAACTGATGCTATTAGAGCATTTAATAATCCTAAAATAAAAATATTATTTACAGGAGAAATGAAACCTTTCATCATTAAAGATTACGAAAAAGATGATGTTATTCAATTAGTTTTACCTGTAAGAACTTTCTAAAGCTGTTTATAGCAGCTTTTTTTTCGTGAAAGTATTTTTTTACTAGGTATATTAATTATATGTGGATAAATTTTAATTATGAGCGATATTTAATGAAAAATAACATTTTGCACTTTTTTATAAAAAAGCTTTAAAATCCTTATTTTTTTGAATTTTAATATATTTTATGTTATAATGGTACTAAGATTTTATAAAAAAGAGGTTAGTCATGAGAAAAATTCAAATAAAAGATGAGTATATAACTTTGGGACAATTTTTAAAGTTTACTGGATGTGTATCAAGCGGGATTGATGCAAAATTAGTTATTAAAGATGGTTTGGTTTTAGTAAATGGTGAAATTGAGACTAGAAGAGGAAAAAAACTGCGAGCAAATGATAAAATAGAATTTAATGGAGAAAATTTTATTATTGTTTAATGATAATAAAATCATTAACTTTAAATAATTTTCGCAATTATAATCATTTTTTTATTGATTTTAATCAAGATATTAATATTTTGATTGGAAGAAATGGTCAGGGTAAAACCAATTTAATTGAATCCATTTATTTACTATCAGTGGGTAAATCATTCAAAACCCATATTAATAAACAAATGATTATGTTTAACAGTGAATTTGCGAAAGTTAAGGGCGAAATCATTTCTAATAATAAAAAACGTTATTTAGAGATAATTTTAGGAAGTGATTTTAAACGAGCTAAAATAGATGACCAGGATATTTATAAAATTAGTGAATATGTTGGTCTTTTAAATGTCGTAGTTTTTACTCCTGATGATCTTTATCTGATCAAAGGCAGTCCAAGTAATCGACGTCGTTTTATTGATTTAGAAATTTCAAAGATATCTCCGATATATGTCTTTAACTTAAGTAAGTATAATGGCTTACTTAGAGAGAGAAATAAATATTTAAAAATTTTAAATCAAAAAAATAAAGATTGTGATGAGTATTTAGAGGTGCTTGATGAACAATTAGCTAAGCTGCAGGTTGAATTAATAAAAAAACGTCTTGATTTTATAAGAAAATTAGATGAAAAAGTTAATTTAATTTATAAAATGATAGCAAAGAAAGATAGTGAAAAAATAAAATTGCAGTATAGTTGTTTTATTAAGAAAGATTTGACATATGAAAATATTTTAAATCTTTACATAAAAAATCATCAGCGTGATATTAGTCATATGCAAAGTCATATTGGAATTCATAAAGATGATTTGAAGATATATATGAATGAAAATCCTGCTGATTTATTTGCTTCTCAGGGGCAGCAAAGAACCATTGTTTTAAGTTTAAAGATTGCTTTGATTGATTTAATTAAAGAGGAAATTGGAGAATATCCAGTTTTATTATTGGATGATGTTTTATCTGAATTAGATCAGACAAGAAAAAATATGTTATTAGATGTTTTGAATCAAAAGATTCAAACTTTTATCACGACTACTTCAATTGATGGTATTAATCATCAATTTGTTGAAAAAGCAAAAAAAATTTATATCGAAAGTGGCAAGGAGGCTATATAATGTCTGAAGAAAAAGTAGAGCATAGTTATGATGAATCTGATATTCAGGTTTTAGAGGGACTTGAAGCAGTTCGAAAAAGACCTGGAATGTATATTGGGACAACTTCAATTAGGGGATTGCATCATCTGGTTTGGGAAATTGTTGATAATTCAATTGATGAAGCCTTAGCTGGATATGCTAGTCATATTCGTGTAATTTTAAAAGATGATGATGTTGTACAAGTTATTGATGATGGTCGTGGAATGCCAACGGGGACTCATGCTAAAACAGGAATTTCAACAGTTGAAACAATTTTTACTGTGCTACATGCTGGAGGTAAATTTGGCGGTGGCGGATATAAAGTATCTGGAGGTCTACATGGAGTTGGTGCTTCGGTCGTAAACGCTTTATCACAATGGCTTGAAGTTACTGTTCATCGTGATGGACATATTTATTATCAGCGCTTTGAAAATGGTGGTAAACCAGTTGGAGAATTAAAAATTATTGGGGAATCTGATATCACGGGAACAATTGTAACTTTTAAAGCTGATAAACTAATTTTTAAAGAAGGTACAGTTTACGATTATGATATATTAAGACAAAGAATTAGAGAATTAGCTTTTTTAAATAAAGGATTACGTTTATCATTAGAAGATCAGCGCAATGGAGCAAATCATAAACATGAATATCATTTTGAAGGTGGAATTAAAGAGTATGTTGTTTATATTAATAAGAACAAAACACCGATTCATGAAGAAATAATTTATGTTGAAGATATACAGCAGGAAATCACAATTGAAGTAGCAATGCAATATAATGATGGTTACCAATCAAATATTTATTCATTCTGTAATAATATTAATACCCATGAGGGTGGAACTCATGAAGAAGGTTTTCGTCTAGCTTTAACTAGGGTTATTAATAATTATGCAAAAAATAAAGGATTATTAAAGAAAGATGAAGAAGCTTTATCTGGTGATGATGTGCGTGAAGGTTTGACTGCAATTATTTCTGTTAAACATCCTGATCCTCAGTACGAAGGACAGACAAAAACAAAATTAGGAAATGCAGAGGTTCGTAAAATTGCCAGCAATATTATAAGTGCCTCTTTAGAAAAATTTTTATTAGAAAACCCAGATACTGCAAAAATAATTATTGATAAAGCAATTGTTGCATCTAGGGCAAGAATGGCGGCAAAAAAAGCTAGGGAAATGACACGTAGAAAAAATGTCCTTGAAGTTTCTAGTCTGCCTGGTAAATTAGCTGACTGCTCAAGTAAAGATGCTAGTGAATGTGAGATTTTTATTGTCGAAGGGGATTCTGCTGGTGGAAGTGCGAAGATGGGAAGAGATCGCCGGATTCAAGCTATTTTACCACTGCGTGGAAAAATCTTGAATGTTGAAAAATCTAGACTTGAAAAAATTTTAGGCAATGCTGAAATTAGATCAATGATTACTGCATTTGGTACTGGAATTGGTGAAGAATTTAATCTAGATAAGCTAAGATATCATAAAATTGTTATCATGACTGATGCTGATGTTGATGGTGGTCATATTAGAATTTTAATGTTAACTTTCTTATATCGATATTTAAAACCATTGATTGAAAAAGGTTTTGTTTATGCAGCGCAGCCACCATTATATTTACTTAAACATGGCAAGGATGAACACTATTGTTATAGTGATGAAGAATTAGAAGATTTAAAAACTAAAATTGGTGCTGGTGCAAAATACAGCATCCAACGATATAAAGGTCTTGGAGAAATGAATGCAGAACAGCTCTGGGAAACTACCATGGATCCAGAAAAACGAATTTTAAATCAAATTGATTTAGATGAAGCTATGGAAGCAGATATGATTTTTGATATGTTAATGGGTGAAAAAGTTGAACCAAGACGTGAATTTATTCAAGAAAATGCTAAATATGTTACTGATTTAGATATTTAATAAAGGAGATAAATAATGGAAGAACGTGGAATTAGAAAAGTAAAATTGACATCTGAAATGAAAAACTCTTTTATGCAATATGCAATGTCAGTAATTGTTTCAAGAGCTTTGCCAGATGTTCGTGACGGGTTAAAACCGGTTCAACGAAGAATTATTTATGGAATGAGTGACCTAGGTTGTACGCCTGGAACACCTTATAAAAAATCAGCTCGTATTGTAGGGGAAGTAATGGGAAAGTATCATCCTCATGGTGATTCTTCTATTTATGAAGCTTTAGTAAGAATGGCTCAGGATTTTTCGTATCGCTATATGCTTGTTGATGGTCACGGAAACTTTGGATCTATTGATGGTGATGGAGCTGCAGCGCAACGTTATACAGAAGCTAGAATGTCAAAGATTTCTAGTGAATTAGTAAGAGATTTAAAAGAGGATACAATCGATTTTATTCCTAATTATGATGGTGAAGAACAAGAACCAGCAGTTTTACCAGCTCGTATCCCTAATCTATTGATTAACGGATCAACTGGAATTGCAGTAGGGATGGCAACTAATATACCACCACATAATTTAGCTGAAGTTATTGATGCGATTTTAGCAGTAGCTAAAAATCCTGATATTACAATTATGGAATTAATGGAAAACTATATCCAAGGTCCTGATTTTCCAACTGGTGGATACATTTTAGGTAAAAGTGCTATAAAAAAAGCTTATGAAACTGGTAATGGTTTAATTGTGATGAGAGCAAAAACTGAAATTGAGGAAAAAGGTAATAAAAAAATAATAATAGTTACTGAAATTCCTTATATGGTAAATAAAGCTCGTATGATTGAAAAAATGTCACAATTAGTTCGAGAAAAGAAAATAGAAGGAATTACGGAGATACGTGATGAATCTAACCGCGATGGTATTCGTGTTGTTATTGAACTACGCCGTGATATTCAGCCAGAGGTAATTTTAAATCAATTATATAAATTAACATCTTTGCAAACAACTTTTGGTGCTAATTGTATAGCTTTAGTAAATAACGAACCTAAAACATTAAATTTAAAAGAAATGATTACTTTATATCTTGAACATCAAGAAGAAGTAATTAGAAGAAGAACTAAATTTAGATTAAATAAAGCTGAAGATCGTGCTCATATTTTAGAAGGATTAAAAAGAGCATTGGATCAAATTGATGCAATTATTGAATTGATAAGATCAAGTCGTACTACTGAAATTATTCAAACAAGATTAATGGAAGAATTTAATATGTCTGATAAACAGGCTAAGGCAATTAGAGAAATGCAGTTACAGCGATTAGCAGGTTTGGAAAGACAAAAGATTGAAGATGATTTGAATAAATTATTAGAAATCATTGCTGATTTAAAAGATATTCTTGAAAATAGAGATCGTTTATTATCAATTATACATGATGAATTAGAAGAAATAAAATATAAGTATGGTGATAAAAGACGTACAGAAATTATACAAGGAACTTTTGATTTAGAGGACGAAGACTTAATTCCTGTGGAAGATGTTATTATTTCACTTACAAATAATGGGTATATCAAGAGAATGCCTGTTGATACATATAAGAGTCAAAATCGAGGTGGTCGTGGAATTAAAGGAATGTCAACAAACAGTGATGATATCGTTACATCATTAATTAATATGTCAACGCATGATGATTTGTTATTTTTTACTAATTTTGGTAAAGTTTATCGATTAAAAGGTTATAATGTACCTGAATTTGGTCGAGCTGCAAAAGGACTTCCGGTTGTAAATTTATTGAATTTAGATAAAGGTGAAAGTATTAAATCTATGATTAGTATTAATCGTAAGGAAATTCAGGAAGATAGTAATCACTACTTATTCTTTGCAACTAAAAACGGTTTAGTTAAACGTGTACCGATAAATGAATTTGAAAGAATCCGTCAGTCTGGTAAGATTGCAATCAGCCTAAGAGAAGATGATCAATTAGTCCAGGTAAAATTAACTAGTGGAAATGATCAAATTTTAGTTGCTGCATCAAATGGTAAACTAGTTCGTTTTGAAGAAACTAATGTTAGACCAATGGGACGTAGTGCTAGTGGGGTAAAGGGAATTAATGTTGATGGTAGTGAAGTTATTGGAATGACAACAGATAAAGAGGGTAAATTTATCATGGTTGTTACAGAACGTGGTTACGGTAAGATGTCTCCACTAGAAGAATACCGATTATCTAATCGAGGTGGTAAAGGGGTCAAAACAATTAATGCTACTGAACGTAATGGTCAAATTGTTGCATTAAGGGCTGTTAATGGTGATGAAGATTTATTGATTATCACTGATGATGGAATTATGATTCGTTTACCAATGGAACAGGTTAAAACTGCAGGTCGTGCTACTCAGGGAGTACGCTTAATCAAAGTTAATGCAGAAAATAGGGTATCATCTGTTGAAGTTGTTGAAAAAGCAATTGAACAAAGTGATGAATAGTATTATTTAGTTAAATAAAGGTGCTGTAATGAAATAAATTTGATTATTTATATATATTACAGGCCTTTTTATTATTTAAAATATGATAATATTTTATTTTTGTTAAATTTTACAATTAAATATGTGAATGATATATTATCTGTAAAATTATATAGATAAATATGTATAATTAATATAAATACATATAATAATTATAAATGGAGTTTTTTTTATGATATATAAAACATTAGAAAAACAATATCATTATACAAATTCATCTGAATTTAAAAAAATTTATCAAAATAAAATAAATAATGAAGTAGCAATAAATTTAAATATTATAATAAATAATAATCCTGCATTTATGATTGTTAATCATGAAGTTTTACAATTAATTTCTCGAATATATCATTTAAATAATAAAATAATTGAAATATGTAACGATTTACCAGGTATTGCACGACAATATTTTTATAAAAATACTTTAATAGAAGAAATTATTAAAACAACTGAAATGGAAGGAGTACACAGTAATAGAAAAGAACTAACGGAAATATACGAAGATATAGTTAATAAAAATTTTATAAAAAAGAAAAAAAGTTTTTATGGGCTAGTAAATAAATATGATAATTTAATTAATAAAGAGCATTTGAAAATTTTAACTTGTGATAGTGTTAGAAAATTATATGATGAAATAATGTTAATTGATATTAGTAATGAAAATAAAATAGATGGTGAAATTTTTAGAAAAGAAGCTGTTAAAGTTACTGGTGAATATGATGGGACAATTCATAAAGGAATTATGCCAGAAATTGAAATAATTAACTATATGAATGAAGGATTAAAAATATTAAATGATCAATCAATTAATATTTTTATTAGAATAGCAGTATTTCATTATTTATTTGGATACATACATCCTTTTTATGATGGAAACGGTAGAATGAGTAAATATATATCAAGTTTATATTTAAATAACGAAATAGATATTCTATGTGCTTTACGGTTGTCTATCAGTTGTAAAGAAAAAATGAATGAATATTATAAAGCTTTTAAATTTACTAATGATGTGAGAAATAAAGGAGATTTAACAGGATTTGTAATTATATTTTTAGAGATAATAGTAAACGGACTTGAAAATTTATTAGAAAATGTTGATGATAAATTAAGTCAATATAATTTAAATATAAGAATGTTAAAAGAAGTTTGTGATGCAGATGATATACATAATTTATTAAATGTATTTTTACAATGTACATTATTTGATTATGAAGGATTAAGTTATAATGATTTAATGAATATTACTAATTTATTTAGAACAATAATTGTTAATAAAATTAAAGATATTAAGAAATCTAAATTAAAGTATTTATTAGTTGAAAAGAAAATATTGAGAGAAAATCATTACCTATTAGATATTGATAGATTATATGAATAAAAAATAATTTATTTCCTCGGCAATAAATTATATTATTTTCTTTTATAAAGTTTATAGTTTGTAATGAAGGATTAAATTATAAACATTTTGATAATAATTGAATAAGATGTATAATTATTGTATAATTTAAAAAAATATATAAACAAGGGAGAATTAGAATGATTGATATTGCGATATTAAGAGAAAATCCAACCTTAGTAAAAGAAAATATGAAAAAGAAGTTTCAAGATGAAAAGATTGGATTAGTAGATGAAGCTTACAAATTAGATAAAGATTATCGTGAAGTTTTAACGAAAGCTAGTGAATTAAGAGCAATGCGTAATAAATTATCAAAAGAAATTGGTCAATTTATGCGTGAAGGAAATAAAGAGGCTGCAGAAAATAATAAAAGAAAAGTTAACGAAATGGCAGAAGAATTGAAACAATTAGAGGAATTGGAAGTAAAATATGGTAGTGAATTAAAAAATATTATGATGAAAATTCCTAATTTCATTGATGAATCTGTACCTTTAGGAAGAGATGATAGTGAAAATGTTGAAATTACTAAATATGGGGATCCATTAATACCTGAATATGAAATTCCTTATCACACAGAAATTATGGAAAAGTTTGATGGAATAGATATGGATAGTGCTGGACGAGTAGCTGGACAGGGATTTTATTATTTAATGGGAGATATTGCTCGTTTACATTCTGCAATTTTATCATATGCACGTGATTTTATGATTGATAGAGGCTTTACTTATGTTATACCACCATATATGATTCGTAGTAATGTTGTTACTGGAGTAATGAGTTTTGAAGAAATGGATAGTATGATGTATAAAATTGAAGGGGAAGATTTATATTTAATTGGTACATCTGAACATTCAATGATTGGAAAATTCATTGATAATATTTTAGATGAGGATAAATTGCCTTATACTTATACTTCATATTCACCATGTTTCAGAAAAGAAAAAGGTGCTCACGGAATCGAAGAACGTGGAGTATATAGAATTCATCAATTTGAAAAACAAGAAATGATCGTTGTTTGTAAACCAGAAGATAGTAAAATGTGGTTTGACAAATTATGGAATAATACAGTAGATTTGTTTAGATCATTAGATATTCCAGTAAGAACTTTAGAATGTTGTTCTGGTGATTTAGCTGATTTAAAATCTAAGAGTATTGATGTTGAAGCATGGTCGCCAAGACAAAAGAAATATTTTGAAGTTGGATCATGTTCAAACTTAACAGATGCCCAAGCTAGAAGATTAAATATTCGTATAAATGGTGAAAATGGTAAGTATTTTGCACATACATTAAATAATACTGTTGTTGCACCACCTAGAATGTTAATCGCTTTCCTTGAAAATAATTTAAATGAAGATGGAAGTGTTAATATTCCAAAAGCATTGCAGCCATATATGGGAGGAAAAGAAAAGATAACTAAATAGTTATCTTTTTATCTATATGAAAAAATTATATGTTAGTGATTTAGACGGTACATTATTAAATAGTAAAGGAAAGATAAGCAGTTATAGTATTGAAACGATAAATAATTTGGTTTCTAAAGGAATGATTTTTACATATGCAACAGCTCGATCATTAGTTTCTGCTGCTCCAGTAACAAAAGGAATAACTAAAAATTTACCATTAATAGTTTATAATGGTACATTTATAGTTAATAATGAAACTGGTATAATTCTTCATAAAAATATTTTTAGTCAAGAACAGGTAGAATTTATTAAAGATGTGATGGAAGCTAATCAAATAAAACCAATGGTTTATGCACTAGTTAATAATAAAGAAAGAGTTACAATTATTAATGATGATCTTCATGATGGTGTTAGGCATTATTTGAAAAATCGTCAAAAAGATTATAGAATTAATTTAACAAATAATTATAACTGTTTATATCAAGGGGAAGTTTTCTATTTTACTGTTATTGGTGAGTATAAAGATTTAAAAGCTGTATATGAAAAATTAAAAAATATTGTTGATTATAATCTTACTTTTCAGCAGGAAATATATCGTGAAGAATATTGGTTAGAAATTATGCCTAAAAACGCTTCTAAAGCAAGTGCTATTTTAAAACTTAAACAGATTTTGGGTTGTGACGAAGTAATATCATTTGGAGATGCAATCAATGATTTACCAATGTTTGAAATATCTGATCAATGTTATGCAGTAAATAATGCAGTTGAACAATTAAAACAACAGGCTACTGGTATAATTTTAAGCAATGATGAAGATGGAGTCGCACACTGGTTAGTTGAAAACTATAAAAGTTAGTTTAATATAGATTAAGAAATATTGAAAAATAGATAATTATAAGTAAATTTAATAGAAAATATAAATAGTACATCTAATAGTAAAAATAGATGTACTTTTCTATTTGTTTAAAATATTTATTAGTATGAGTATGTAATTTTTTGAAGTTATTTAATATATAAAACAATAAAAAACTATATTATCAATTTTTTGCATTTCATGGAAGCTAAGTGTATTTTACTTAAATATGATAGGTAAAAATATAATAATATGATAAGATATTTTTATAAAGGAGTGGTTTAATGAAGATAATCATTGAATGTAAGGAAGACAATGATTTCGAAGTAGTTATTCGGTGTAATAAAGTTGATGATAATGTTAAGAAAATTATGTCTTTGCTGGAAAATGATAAATTTATTATTGGAAAACTAAATAATCGTAGTTATCAAATTATGATTAATGATATTTATTATATTGAAGCTAATGAAGATTGTGTTTTTCTTTACTGTAAAGATAAAGTTTATGAAACCAATTTAAGATTATATGAATTAGAAAATAAACTAGAAACCTATTTCTTTATACGGATTAGTAAATCTAATTTATTAAATTTAAATAAATTAGATAATGTTAAAGCACTATTAAATGGCCGTTATGAGGCTATGTTAATAAATAATGAAAAATTAATTATAACACGGCATTATGTGAGAGGATTTAAAAAGAAATTTGGAATGTAGGTGATAATTTTATGAAAGAAAAAATAAGAATTTGGTTTATGACAACTTGTATATCATTTACTTTAGTAATTTTATTACAGACAATTTTAGGGGAAGTTTATTTAAATAATAAATATATTATTGATATATTTATTATTTGTGTTTTAATTAACTTATTTGTTAATCTGACACATTATTTGGATATTAGAGAATGGATATCTGATTTGGCTTCAATCATTGAAATAGCTGGAACTGTAATTGTTGCTAATTATTTAAATGGATTTACCGTAAATATTGAAAATAGTATTTTTATTTTTATTATATCAATAATTATTTATTTTATCTGTAATGGGGTAGTGTATATAAAAAATAATGATGATGCCCGCAAAATAAATGAAAAATTAAAACGCTACCGTAGTTAGCAACTAATAGTTGCTAAAAAAATAATTAATGTAATCTCAAGGTGGTAGATGATTATTAGAGTTTTATGTATAGTAATGATATAAAGGAGGAAAAAAATGAATAAGATTATAGAAATAAAAAATTTAACTAAATGTTATGGTGATTTAGTAGCTTTAGATGACTTTAGTTTAGATGTTTATGAAGGAGAAATATTAGGATTATTAGGTCCTAATGGTAGTGGTAAATCTACCACTATTAATACCATTTTATCGTTATTAAAATATAATTCAGGTAAAATTAATATTTTTAATCAGGAAATGAGTCCTACTGCTTATGATATTAAAAGTAAGATCGGAGTTGTTTTTCAAGATGTTGCAGTTTTTGAAGAATTAAGTGTAATTGAGAATATTGATTATTTTTGTGGGCTATATGTTAAAGATAAGAAAATTAGAAAGAGTTATGTTCAAGATGCAATTGATTTAGTAAGTCTCAATGAATTTATTAAGTTTAAACCTAAAGAATTAAGTGGTGGTTTATTAAGAAGATTAAATATTGCATGTGGAATTGCTCATAAACCAAAGTTGATTTTTTTAGATGAACCAACTGTAGCAGTTGATCCTCAAAGTAGAAATAATATTCTTGAAGGAATCAAGCATTTAAATGAATTAGGAGCAACGATTGTTTATACGACACATTATATGGAAGAAGTAGAACAGTTGTGCAGTAGAATTGTTGTTATGGATAAAGGTAAAATAATAGCTTCAGGAACAAAAGATGAATTGAAAGATATGATCAGTTTAGGCGAAAGAATTACAATTGAATTAAAATCAATGAATCAAGCTTTTATTGATCAATTAAAAAATAGTAGACGAGTAATCAACATTGAAATTGAAAATAATATAGTTCATATTTCTTATAATACTAAAGAAGATAATTTAAGTAAATTAATTGATTATGTACGAGAAAATAATGTTAGTTATACAAGTTTATTTAGTGAACGTCCAACGTTAAATGATGTATTCTTGGAATTAACAGGAAAAGAGCTAAGAGATTAATGTTTTTTCATTTTTTTAAATATCAATTTAAAACACTAATTAGGAATAAGATGGTAATATTTTGGACGTTAATATTTCCACTTGCTCTTGCAACATTTTTTAATTTAGCTTTTGCAAATTTAACTGCTAGTGAAGAATTTGAAACAATTAATGTAGCTCTTGTTGAAGAACAAGAAAATCCATATTTTAAACAAACTTTAGAATCATTAGAAAATGGTGATGAGAAATTAATTAATTTAAAAATTAAAAGTTTAGATGAAGCAAAACAATTATTAAAAGATGAAAAAATAAAAGGTTATTATGTTGTTGATGATAAAATTAAATTAGTAGTAAATAATACAGGAATTGATGAAACAATTCTTGAAAGTATTGCAAATGAATATAATAGTACAATGAGTACAATTAAAAATATTATAGATTTGAATCCTGTAGCACTTCAAACTAATATTTTAAATGCTGTTAATTTATCTAAAGATAATTTTAAATCATTAAATATTGGTGGTAACACAGATTTAACAGTTGTATATTTTTATACTTTGATTGGGATGAACTGTTTAAATGCTAGCTTTTGTGGATTACGGACAACTAGCCAAATTGAAGCCAATCTTTCAAGACAGGGGACAAGAATAGCAGTCTCACCAATTTCAAAATTAATTACTGTTTTATCTGGAATTTTATCAGCTTTTATTATTCAATTTACGATTATGATGATTTTGATGGCATATCTAATTTTTGGATTAGGTGTTGGCTTTGGTAATCAAACTGGATATATTATTATTTTAATTGCAATTGGATGTTTCACTGGTGTTGGTTTAGGAAACTTTGCTGGAAATGTTCTTAAGTTTAAAAAAGAAGATACAAAAATATCTTTTTTATCAAGTTTTTCATTAGTGCTATCATTCTTTTCTGGAATGATGATTATCGATATTAAATATTGGATGCAGACCAATTTGCCTGTATTAACATATATTAATCCAGTTAATCTTATAACAGACGGTCTGTATGCACTCTATTATTATGATAACTTAAATCGTTATACAACAAATATGATTTTCTTATTTATAATTGGGGTTCTTCTAATTGTAGGATCATTATTCTTTACAAGGAGGAAACAATATGACAGTATTTAAAAACTATTTAAAAATAGCAAATACTTATACTTTATTGATAATTATATATACATCTATATTCCTTGGATTAGCAATATTTGCAGGAACATATAACTCTAGCTCAACTGAATATAAAAGTATTGATACTAAGGTTGCAATTATTAATCGAGATGAAGATAGTAGTTTGATTAAAGGTTTGAAAGATTATGTTCAAGATTCTGGTGAATTAGTTAACTTAGAAGATGAAGAAGAAAAATTACGTGATGCTTTATTTTATCGATCTGTTGATTATATTATGATAATTCCTGATAATTATACTTCTGATTTTATTAATGGTAAAAATGTAACGATTGAAACAATAGAATTACCAGATTCTTATAGTAGTGTTTATAGTAAAAGTATTTTAAATAAATATTTAAATACTGCTAATTTGTATTTAAAAGCTGGAATCAGCGATGAAGAGTTAACTAAATTAATCAAAGAAGATTTAAGTAAAAATGTTGAAGTAAGTATGTTAGATAAACAAAAAGATGTTGATTTTACAATGGTTGCAACCTATTATAATTTTTCTAACTATATGTTAATAACTATCACAATGGTTATTATAACAATGATTATGGTTTCTTTTAATGAAGAAAAAATAAAAAGGCGTAATTTAATATCACCTGTAAGTTACAAAAGTATGAATCGTCAATTATTGTTAGGAAACTATACTGTGGGATTAGCGATTTGGTTATTGTATGTAATATTTAGTTTTATTCTTTATAATGAGGCAATGATGACAATGAATGGGGTATTAC
The DNA here is from genome assembly GCA_021770925.1 of Erysipelotrichaceae bacterium. GTDB lineage: Bacteria > Bacillota_I > Bacilli_A > Erysipelotrichales > Coprobacillaceae > Thomasclavelia. The sequence continues at coordinate 22,486 of JAETPY010000008.1, forward strand.
TGGTAATTAATTCATTAGTTTTAATGATTTTTATCCAGGCATTTAGTTTTATGATTGCAAAATTTACAAGTAATCGAGAAATATTAAGCGGTGTAGGAAATGTTTTTGGTTTAGGTTCAAGTTTTATATGTGGAGCTTTTGTTCCTCAAAGCATGTTAAGTCCTTTTGTACTAACTTTAGCAAAATTTTTACCTTCATATTGGTTCATTAAGGCAAATAATGAAATTATAAAATTAACAGAGTTTAGTTTTGAAACAATTAAACCAATCCTATTTGATATGTTAATAATTTGTGGTTTTACTTTATTAATATATATCACAACCCAAATTATTACTAAGATTCGTTTAAAAAAATAATTATGATATAATCATTAAAATGAGGAAGTGATTAAATGGAAATTGAATATAGTGAAGTATTGCCAGAAGATGCTAAAAAAGTAATTGAGTATTTAAACATCATTGCTGATCAAACTACGAATCTTACATTTGGATCTGATGATTGTAGATTAAATGAAATTCAAGAAATGGAATTAATTAAGGAAATTAATAATGAATTTAATTCAGTTATGATCGCTGCTAAAAATAAAGATCAAATTATAGGAATGGTTTCTTTAAAAGGAAATCAAAAAAAGCGTTTAAAACATCATGCTAATTTAGGTATTTCAGTATTAAAGGACTATTGGAATCTTGGTATTGGAACTAATTTGATGGCAGCAGCAATTGGATATGCAGTTGAAACAGATTTAGAAATTATAGATTTAGAAGTAGTTACAGATAATGCTGCGGCGATTGCTTTATATGAAAAATTTGGTTTTGAAATTATTGGTAAATATGATAATTTTTTAAAAATAGATGATTATTATTTAGATGTTTATTTAATGAATTTATATTTATAATTTAAAAGAAAATTTATAAAGTCAATAATAAAAAATAAGTTTTATATTTCTTTCAATTTGTTATTGAATTTAGGTCAATAATGTTATATAATCAGTTTTGCCATTACAATAGGCGGCTTCGAACCATGTCAGGACCGGAAGGTAGCAGCATTAAGAATAACCGTCTATGTGTAGTGGCTTTTTTATAAAAAGGGGAATTGAACAGCATGGAACAAGATATTGAATTTATGGAATTAGCATATCAAGAAGCATTAAAATGTTTAGATAAAGATGAAGTTCCTGTTGGGACTGTTATAGTTAGAAATAATCAGGTAATAGCTCGTGGGCATAATCTTCGAGAAACTACGAATTTAGCTACAGCTCATGCAGAAATTATAGCGATTAATGAAGCTTGTAAAAAACTTAATTCTTGGTATCTTGATGAATGTTCATTATATGTAACATTGGAACCATGTATAATGTGTTCTGGTGCAATAATAAATAGTAGAATAAAAAGAGTCGTCTTTGGAGCGTTTGAAAACAGATGGTTAGCTTTAACTACTATTTATGATTCAAATTTTCCAGTTAATCATAAACCAGAGATTACGAGTGGGATTTTACAAGATAAGTGTTCTCTAATAATTAAAGAATACTTTAAAAATAAAAGGAAAATGAAATAAATTAATATGAAATTAATTTAAAATTGTATTGATTGAATCTTTTTAAATTTATTTATCTTTTTTTTAATTATATAGTATAATAAGTAAGGATGAGGAGTGATTATTAATGTCATATAAAGCTTTATATAGGTCATATAGACCTCAAACTTTTGAAGAAGTTGCTGGTCAGGAACACGTAGTAACGACTTTAAAAAATGCAATTAAAGAAAATCGTATTTCTCACGCTTATTTATTTGCTGGACCTAGAGGAACAGGAAAGACGACAGTAGCTAAATTACTAGCAAAAGCTTTGAATTGCACAGGGGATAATCCTCCATGCGACAGCTGTTCAAATTGCAAAGCTATAACTGCTGGTGAACATCCAGATGTGATTGAAATTGATGCAGCTAGTAATAACGGAGTAGATGAGGTACGTGATTTAATTGATAAAGTTAAATACGCACCAATAAATGGAAAATATAAAGTATATATTATTGATGAAGTTCATATGATGTCAACTGGTGCATTTAATGCTTTATTGAAGACATTAGAAGAACCTCCTGCACATATCGTTTTTGTTTTAGCTACTACTGAGCCACATAAAATTTTGCCAACAATTATATCTAGATGTCAAAGATTTGATTTTAAAAAAGTTGACGATGAAGATATTATTAATAGACTTGAGTATGTTTTGAAATTAGAAAATAAGGAATATGAAGTACCTGCCTTAGAATTGGTAGCAAAATTAGCCGAAGGTGGAATGAGAGATGCGTTAAGTATTTTAGAACAATGTTTAGCGTATAATAGCATACTAACTGTAGAAAGTGTTAATATGGTATACGGTTTATTATCAATGGATAATAAAATTATATTTATTAAACAACTGCTGTCTAAAGATTTAAAAGGAATTCTAGCATCATTGGATAATATGCTTAGTACAAGCATTGATATTAAAAGGTTAACGTATGATTTAATAGATGTTTTAAAAGATATAATAATATATAAGAATACTCAAGATATAAGCATTTTATTTGTATTATCTAAGAAAGATGTTGATAATTTAGCACCATATATATTAATAGATGAGGCATTTGAAATAATTGATGTTTTAGTAGATGCTAGTTCTCATTATAGCCAGTCTTTAGATGCAAAAACATATTTTGAATTGGCCATGTTAAAAATATGTAATAAAGTAAAAGATGATCATAAGATTATTGTTGAAAATGAGAATACTATTATAAACGATATAAAAGAAATTAATAAAAATGAAAGTAGTAAAGAAAAAATAAAAGTAACAGAAGAAAAAAATTCTGATGAAATAAATGTAGTAGAAGAAATTGTGCCTAGTACAATGGAATCAATAATTGAAGATAATGAAAATACCAAAAATAATTTAGAGAAAAAAATTTTGAATAAAAATATTGAAGTATCATTCGATGATATATTAAATATTCTGGTTCAGGCAGATCGAAAAATATTGAATGAAATAAAAGAAAAGTGGCCTGTGATTGCTCGATATAGATTTAATCTTAATACAGCAAAATTTGCTTCAATGTTGTGTGATGGTAATCCTGTTGCTGCTGCTCCTGGTGGAATTATTATCGCTTTTGAACATCAGCCTAATGTAAATGAAATTAATGAAACAGATAATTACTATCGATTAAAAAATTTTCTTCAAGAAGTTTTGGGTCATGATTATGATTTTATAGCGGTTAAAAGTAGTGTTTGGCCAGATATAAGAAACAAATATATCGACATGAAGAGAACTAAATCTTTACCAGAGGCACAACCGATTATTTTGCATCATATAGGAACTTTTCATGATTCTAAGAAAAAACTAAATAAGGCCCAGTCACTAGCAATTGAATTATTTGGTGATATTGTAGAGTTAGAAGAATAAAGGAGGTTTATATGAATTATCCACGACCTTTTCAAGATTTAGTTGATTGTTTTAAGCGTTTGCCTGGTATTGGCAGCAAAAGTGCTGAACGTTTAGCGTATTATGTATTATCAATGGAAAAAAATTATATTAATGAATTTTCAAACTCAATTAAGACTATTCAAGATAAAATTCATTATTGTAAAAAATGCGGTCATATATGCGAAGATGAAATTTGTGATATATGTAAAGACAATAGCCGTGATCAGAGTACTATTTGTGTAGTAGAAGAATCTAAAGATGTTTTTGCAATGGAAAAAATAAAAGAATATAATGGACTATATCATGTTTTACATGGAACAATGTCAATTATGGAAGGAAAGACTATAGAAGATTTAAATGTTAACTCCTTATTTGAACGACTAGATGATTCTATTAAAGAGGTAATTATTGCGACTAATCCTACTCGTGATGGTGAAACAACTGCTCTGTATTTAGCTAAATTGTTAGCTAAAAGAAATATAAATACAAGCAGGATTGCAAATGGTTTACCTATTGGAAGTAATATTGATTATGCAGATGAATTGACATTATTAAAATCACTTGAAGGAAGAAAGAAAATTTAAACACCTCATATATTATTATAAGAGGTGTTTTTATGCGTAAAGTTTTATTGATGTTGATAAAAGCTTTTGTGATTCTATATATATTAAATTTATTTACTAATAATTATTTTAGTTTTAATATTTTAAATATTTTTATTTTGATGATGTTAGGTTTTCCTGGAATTATTGTTATTTATATTCTTGCTTTATTATAAAAAAATTAAATATTTAATTAAAGTGATTGGCTTTAAGATATTAAATATATAATTGTATAAAAAGTAATTATATATTTAATATTTTTTAGTAAAAGGATTTTATTGTAAGTATCATCAAATTAGTGCTTAAAATCATTAAATTGTATCAAACTATTACATATGTTATAATCTATTATAGATTGCTTTGAATAAAAATGGAAAGGAAATTAAAATGAAAGGTAAATTCATTACATTAGAAGGACCAGATGGTAGTGGCAAAACTACTGTTTCAAAAATAGTATTTAATAAGTTGCAATCTGAAGGGTATAAAGTAATATTAACTCGTGAACCTGGAGGTATTGATATAGCAGAGCAAATAAGGAATATAATTTTGGATACAAAAAATACAGCTATGGATGCAAGAACTGAAGCTTTATTATATGCGGCTGCTAGAAGGCAACATTTAGTTGAAAAAGTTGAACCAGCTTTAAAAGCAGGATTTATAGTTATTTGTGATCGTTTTGTTGATAGTTCGCTAGTTTATCAAGGCTTTGGAAGAAAAATTGGGGTAGATGAGGTTTATCAAGTAAATTTATTTGCAATTGGCAATATTATTCCTGACGCTACAATTTTTTTTGATATTCCTTATGAACAAGGGTTAGCAAGAATAAGTAAGGATAATAGAGCTGTTGATAGATTAGATTTAGAATCTAATGATTTTCATAAAAAAGTTTATGAAGGGTATATGTCTATTTGTGATAAATATACAGATCGAATTACTAAGATTGATGCTAGTAAATCAATAGATGAAGTAGTAGAGCAAGTTATAAAAGTAATTAAGGATAAGTTATGAAAGAATATTTAAAAAAATATCAACCGGTTTTTTATCATTTAATTAGTAATGAATTTTCAAATAAAAGAATTCCTCACGCTTTTTTATTAGTTGGTAATAATACTGAAAAACCTTTAAATTTTTTAGCTATGTCTTTGATTTGTAATGAAGATTTAGCGTGCATGAAATGTAATGATTGTCGTAAAGTATTAGAAAATAAATATGCTGATATTATACGATTAAATGGTAGTAATGCGTCAATAAAGAAGAATGATATTGAGAAAATTCAAGAAACTTTTAAGAAATCTTCATTGGAAGGAAAGGCTAAAATATATATAATTGAAAATATAGAATATGCTACTAAAGAAGCAATGAATACATTATTAAAAATGTTAGAAGAACCAATAGACGGCATTTATGCATTATTTACAGCTAAGAATATTAATAGAGTTTTACCTACAATTTTATCACGGTGTCAAGTTATAGATATAAAACCAGATAGTAAAGAAAGCATTGTTGAGCAATTGGTTCAAGATAACATTTCTAAAAGTAAAGCTAACATAATATCTTTTTTAGCCTCTGATATTAAAGAAGCAAAAAGCTTATATGATGATCGTTTTGAATATATGTATTTACAAGTAATAAATTTTATTGAAGATTTATATTTTAAACGCAATAATTTGATCATAAATACTCAAACTAATCTATTAAAAAAATATAAAGAGCGAGAAGATATAAAATTATTTTTAAATATGTTATTATTAGCAATGAAAGATGTGTTTCACGTGAAACATAATCAAAGAATATTATATTCTGAATATACTGATTTATTTAAAACTATTAATGTTGATGAAAATATTTTAATAAAACAAATTGAATTAATATTAGAAACAATCTATATTATAGAAAGCAATGCTAATATAGCTTTATTAATGGATAGCTTTATGTATAGATTATAGAGAGGTGTTATTATGCAAGAACTTAGATTAGCAAGTGTAAAATTTAAAAGTGCTGGAAAAGTATATTATTTTTCTACAGATTTAGAACTAAATAAAAAAGATTATGTAGTTGTAGAAACAGCGAGAGGATTAGAATTAGGGGAAATATCACAGGAATTAACGTCAATAGAAGAATTTAATCTTGATACAGAATTAAAACCAATATTACGCAAGGCTACATTAAAAGATGTAGAGGCATATGAAAAAAATTTAATTGATGCTCAGGAAGCTTTGATTACATGCAGAGATATAGTATCACGTTATGATGTTGATATGCAGCTTACAAATTGTGAGTTTACTTTGGATAAAGCAAAAGTAATATTTATGTATACATCTGATGAAAGAGTAGATTTTAGAGAATTATTAAAGGAATTAGCAACAGTTTTTCGATGTCGAATTGAACTTCGTCAAATTGGGCCTCGTGATAAGGCTAAAGTAGTAGGAGGGATTGGTACATGTGGGTTGCCATTATGTTGTACTTCTATGCTCGGTGAATTTAATGGTGTTTCTATAAATATGGCTAAAAATCAGATGTTAGCAATAAATATTGAGAAAATATCAGGTGCATGTGGAAGATTGATGTGCTGCTTAAAATATGAGGATGAAGTTTATACGATTGAAAAACAACGTTTTCCTAAAATTGGAAGTAGAGTAGAATATGAAGGAAAAGATGTTAAGGTATTAGGACTTAATGTAATAAATGATTTGATTAAGATTGATAATAATGGTGCTATAATTTTTGTTAAGTTAGATGAAATTAGTTTTAAAAATTAAGGTAATAATTAAATATGGATAAAGAAGTTACCAATTATTTATTAGCATTTAATAATATGAAAATAATCCAAAGAAGAGATATGTTTAATTTTTCTTTGGATACAGTTTTATTAGCTAATTTTTGCACTATTACTAAAGATATAAAGAAAATTGTTGATTTTGGTACTAATAATGCTGCAATTCCTTTAATTTTATCTACAAGAACAGATAAAAAAATATTAGGAATAGAAATACAATCAGAAGCGGTAGATTTAGCAAAAAAAAATGTTATTTTAAATAAGTTAGAAAATCAAATTGAGATAATTCATGCTGATATAAATGAGTATGTAAAAGATGCCTCGAAAGTTGGATTAGTTGTATGTAATCCGCCTTTTTTTAAAGTGAATGAGGAAAGTAATTTAAATGAAAATGAATTCTTAAGTATTGCACGTCATGAAATAAAAATAGATTTAGAAGGAATTATTAGAAGTGCTGCAAGAATTTTAGATAATCGAGGCAAATTTGCTATGGTACATCGTCCTGATCGAATGATAGAAATATTAAATTTAATGCAGAAATATGATATAGAACCAAAAAGAATTAGATTTGTATATCCGAAACGAGAGCGAGAAAGTCATATTTTATTGATTGAAGGGATTTATAAAGGAAGGAAAGGATTAAAAATAGAGCCTCCGTTATATGCTCATAATGAAGATGGCAGTTATAGCAATGAAGTAAAGAAAATGTTTGGAGAAAAAATTAATGAATAGACAAAAAAGTTTTGAAAATAATCGACCTTGTTTATATCTTGTTGCTACTCCAATAGGAAATTTAGAAGAAATTACATATCGTGCAATAAGAACTTTACAGGAAGTAGATTATATTGGTGCTGAAGATACTCGTAATACAATTAAATTATTAAATTATTATAATATTAAGACAAAATTGATATCGCATCATGAACATAATATTATACATTCAATACCTAAAATAATTAATTTATTATTAGAAGGAAATAATATAGCAGTAGTCAGTGATGCTGGATATCCTGCAATCTCTGATCCAGGTTATGAATTAGTAAAAGAGGCTATTGCAAATGAAATAAATGTTATACCTATTAGTGGCGCAAACGCTTGTCTTGATGCGTTAATTGTTTCAGGGATTGCTCCACAACCTTTTGTTTTTTATGGTTTTTTAGATCATCATGATAAGAAGAAAAGAAAAGAATTAGAAAATTTAAAAAATTATCAGGAAACATTAGTTTTTTACGAATCACCTCATCGAATCACAAAAACATTAAAATTAATGTTAGAAATTTTAAGCGATCGAGAAATTGCGTTATGTAGAGAAATTACAAAAAGACATGAGGAAATTATTAGAGGAAAAATAAGTGAGATAATAGATATATCAGAAGAGTTAAAGGGAGAAATAGTAATTATTGTTTCAGGTAACGTTAATGTAATAGAAGAGGAAGTTTTTGAGCAAACTATTATTGAACACGTCGATGAATATGTTGCTAAAGGAATGTCAGTTAAGGATTCGATAAAAGAAGTTGCTAAATTAAGAAATATTAAGAAAAATACTATTTATGCAGCATATCATCAAAAAGACGAGTAAATCGTCTTTTTTAATGTAATTAATTTTTAAATGTTTCATGTGAAACATTTAAAAATTGATTACTAAAGAAAATTATTAATTTGATTTAATTGTATAAATAAAGTATCATATAATATGCGAAAGGATGGGCAAATCGATGAAGTATAAAAGTAGAATGAACTATGATAAAACGGATAGAAAAAAAAATAGTTTTATAATAATTATTTTATTAATTTTAGCAATTATTATTGGAGGAATTTTTTGGTTTATAAATGAAAAAAGCGAGTATGATGAATTTAATCAATATAACGAAGATAATAAAAGTATTGGTGAAGTAAAACATTATAAGGATGAAAGTGATTATTTATATGTATCATTATATTATCCAGAAACAGAAAGTAAAAAATTAAATAAAATAATTGATGAGTATTATAAAAATTATTTAAAAGAACAAAAGGTGAATAAAAAGAGTAAAGATGTTATATATATGGATTATTCAATTAATGAAGCTTATAAACAATTTGTTAATTTGAATTTAAAACTTAGTAGGTTTGATGAAAATGGAAAAGTAATTTCAACCACTAATAAATTATTTTCTTATGATTTAAAAAATGAAAAAATTTTAACTGTAGAAGATTGTTTAAGAAATAGTTATAAAAAATCATTATCTAGTATTAATGGAATTGAAAATATTGATGCAAATAATTCTAATATTGTTATAGAAACAAAAAAGCTGGTCATTTATAGCGATGAAAGTTTGAAGGAAAAAGTAGAGATAAATTATGAAGAAAATAAAGATTTAATAAAACTTGCTAATAAAAATATTCCATCGAATGCTCCCTTAGATGTAACTAAACCTGCTGATCAACCTCAGGTAGATCCAAATAAGAAAATGATAGCTATAACTTTGGATGATGGACCTCATAAAACTAATACATTAAAAACTCTTGAATTGTTTGAAAAATATAATGGACGTGCTACTTTTTTAATGTTAGGAAAAAATGTAAAATTATATCCAGATATTGTAAAAACAGTTTATGAACATGGATTTGAAATTGGAAGTCATTCTTGGGATCACCCTGATTTAAGAAAATTAGATATAAATGCTGTAAATAAACAAATTATTGATACTCAAAATGAAATTTTTAGGATTACAGGATTTGAACCTAAAATTATAAGACCACCTTATGGGGCAACAAATGATATATCTAAAGAGGCTATTTCAAATAATGGAATGAAAATTGCATTATGGAATTTAGATACTGAAGATTGGAAATTAAAAGATGCAAATAAAATAAAAGATGTAATAGTTAATAAAGCATTTGATGGTGCAGTTATTTTAGTTCATGATATTCATAGTTTTACTATTGCTGGGCTAGAAATGGCATTAGAAGAATTAAATAATAGAGGTTATCAATTTGTTACATTGGATACATTAAATCAATATTTTGAATTAAAAAATGTTATACGCTAGAGAATTCTAGCGTTTTAATTTTATAAATACTGATACTTGTTAGATAAGTAGATAATAAAATGTTTGTTGACAGGAAATATTTTACACAAATAACCATAATTTTGATGTATTAATGATTGAAATCATTAATATAATAATTTGTAGAAAGAAAATAAGTATAAGATATATTTTATAGCTTAATATAAAAAAGGAGGGACCGAATAAAATATTCGGAAACAATGAATAAAGATATAATTAATAGTTATCAACATAAAACTGATTTTGAATTATTAATACAGCCATATAAAGCGGCAATAAAAATTGTAAAAACAAAATTAGAAATAATTGATGAGGAACTCAAATTGAATTATCAATATAGTCCTATTCATAGCATTCAAAGTAGAATTAAATCACCAAAAAGTATATTAGAAAAATTAGATAGAAAAGGTTTAAAGCAAAATTACCAAGGTATGTGTCAGTTAAATGATATAGCTGGACTTCGTGTTATATGTAATTATCTTAATGATATTCAATATATAGCACAATTGTTAGTTCTACAAGATGATGTTATTCAAATAAAACAGGCAAATTATATTCAATATCCTAAAAATAATGGATATCGTAGTTTGCATTTAATAATAAAAGTACCTGTGTATCAAAAAAGTGGAGTTATTTACATTCCAGTAGAAATACAAATTAGAACTATTGCTATGGATTGCTGGGCGTCATTAGAGCATGAGTTAGTATATAAAGGAATTGGAAAAGTAGATACTAGTATTCAAAAACGTTTAAAATATTGTGCTGATATGATGGCAAAAACAGATATTGAAATGCAAAAAATATATTTGGAGTTAAATAACTCGTGAAAATTTGAAAGTTGTTTCACGTGAAACAATTAATATATAATTTTAAATTAATTGAATAATTAAAATAAAACAGCAAATAATAAGAATATTATAATAGTGTTAAAATTAATTTGACTTTAGGGGCATAGTTTGTTAAAGTTAAGATTAGAAAAAGCAAAGAAGGGAAAATGTTAAAGTAATACTAATAGAGACTTAGTGTATGGTGGAAACTAAGAGTTATGCTTTAAGTGATGGGCCCAGAGCTGTTATCTTGAATAGTTAAAGATAAACGTGTAACTTGCGTTAAAAGTATTGAGTGACACATTTTGTGTAAAAAAGGTGGTACCGCGATAATTCGTCCTTTTGTAAGGAATTTTTTTATTTGAAAGGAGAATATATAAATGAAAAATGAAAAAGACTATTATTTGACTACTGCTATAACATATACTTCTGGTAAACCTCATATTGGTAATACCTATGAGATTATTTTAGCTGATGCAATAGCTAGATTTAAACGACAAGAAGGTTATAATGTTTATTTTCAAACAGGTACAGATGAACATGGTGAAAAGATTGAATTAAAAGCTAAAGAAGCGGGAGTAAATCCAAAAGCGTTTGTTGATGAAAAGGCTGCTGAAGTAAAAAGAATTTGGGATTTAATGGATACAACTTATGATCGTTTTATGAGAACAACAGATAGTTATCATAAATTACAAGTTCAAAAAATTTTTAAAAAATTATATGATAAAGGTGATATTTATTTAGGGTATTATGAGGGCAAATATTGTACTGCGTGTGAATCATTTTTTACAGAATCTCAACTTGTAGATGGTAAGTGTCCAGACTGTGGGGGAGAAGTTCATGAAGCAAAAGAAGAGGCCTATTTCTTCAAACTATCTAAATATTCTGATCGTTTAATAAAACATATTGAAACACACCCAGAATTTATTCAACCTGTATCAAGAAAAAATGAAATGATGAATAATTTCTTAAAACCTGGTTTACAGGATTTATGTGTTTCTAGAACTTCATTTAGCTGGTCTATTCCTGTCGATTTTGATCCTAAGCATGTTGTTTATGTATGGATTGATGCATTAACAAATTATATTACTGGTTTAGGATATGATGTAGATGGAAATCATGGAGAATTGTATAATAAATTTTGGCCTGCAGATTTACATTTAATTGGTAAGGATATTGTACGTTTCCATACTATTTATTGGCCTATAATGCTGATGGCATTAGATATACCGTTACCGAAGCAGGTGTTTGGACACCCATGGCTGTTACAAGGTGAAAGCAAAATGTCTAAATCAAAGGGCAATGTTATTTATGCAGATGATCTAGTTAATATTTTTGGTGTTGATGCCGTAAGATATTATGTTTTACATGAAATTCCATTTGATAACGATGGAAACATAACTTGGGATCTGTTAGTTGAAAGAATTAATTCTGATTTAGCAAATGTACTTGGTAATTTAGTGAACCGAACTATTGCAATGTCTAATAAATATTTTAATGGAATTGTTACTAATCCTAAAGTTAAAGAACCAGTAGATGACGAATTAATTACAGCTGCATTAGAAATGCCTAAAAAGGTAATTGCAAAGATGGATCAATTTAAATCATCAGATGCATTAGATGCAATTTTTACATTACTTAGAAGAACAAATAAATATATTGATGAAACAATGCCATGGGCATTAGCTAAAGATGAAACTAAAACGGATCGCTTAGCAACAGTACTATATAATTTAATCGAGAGTATTCGTTTTAGTGCAGTAGCATTAATACCATTCATGCCTTCTACAGCAAATAAAATTCTTGATCAAATAAATACTGATCAAAGAAATTTATTAGATCTGGATGAATTTGGTTTATATCAGGAAAATACTAAAGTAGTTGAAAAACCAGAAATGTTATTTGCACGATTGGATCCAAAAGAAATAGAAAAGAAGGTTGCAGGTTTACAGCCTGAAAGAAAAGAAGTAGTAAATAAAGATACATCTATTACCATAGATGATTTTAAAAAAATAGAATTAGTTGTGGGTACAGTTGTAGAATGTAAAAAACATCCTGATGCTGACAAATTATTAGTTTCTAAAATTGATATTGGAAGTGAAATACGTCAAATTGTTAGTGGAATTGCGGATCACTATTCACCAGAGAAATTTATAGGGAAAAAAGTTATCGTTGTATCAAATCTAAAACCAGCAAAATTAAGAGGAATTGAATCACAAGGAATGATTTTAGCAGGTAATAAAAAAGATTTGTTAGAAGTTATAAGTATTAAATATTTACCAAATGGAACAAAAATTCATTAATAATTATATAAAATAGAAGATTTGTAAAAATGGGATAGTTTAAATTTAGTATTATATTATTAATACAATAATGTAAATATATAAGAATAATAAAACAGATACATACTTTTATGTATCTGTTTTATATCTTAATAAAGCATTATATTAACGATTATTCTTTATATAATGGTGCAAGTTTTTTTAAAATATTATTTTTTAATAATCTAGGTCTAATAATAAGATAAATTGTTGAAGATAAAATAACAGTAATAATAGCATTTAAAGATGTGGTAATTACATTCCAACTAGCTAGTATAGAGGCAGCTTTTTTTGGTGCACCTAAAACTATTGAATTATAGAAATACCCTAAAAGTGGTTCACCAATTACATTAAAAAACATGCCTGCAATAACAGAAATAACTACATAAATTAATAATTTAGAATTATTTTTGCAATTTTTGATTTTAAAAATACGATGTGCAATTAAACCAGTAATTATACCAATAGACATTTTTAAAATAATTGTTTTAGGTGCATACATAATATATGTAGGATCAAGGAAATCACCGATTCCCATACCTATAGCTCCAGCTAACCCGCCAGGAATTCCTCCTAATAGCAGTGCTGCAAGAACACAAAAAGTATTTCCTAAATGAAAAGATGTTGTACCTCCAGGTGTCGTTATTTTAATTTGAAGAAATGTAAAAGATATATATGCTAGTGCAGCCATTAGGCCAATAGTAGCAATTTTTAAAGTTTTATGATTCATATTTAAAATCCCCCTTACATTGTTTATATTAGCATTATATTATATATTTATAAATATATAGATTTAATAAATATAATAAGGAGAGTTAATTGTTTTTAAATTTAAATAAAATTAGAAAATTATTGTGATACAGGGTTAGTTAATGATAATATATTTCTAGATATTTAGTTGATGAAAAATCAATATATGAAATTATTTATAATAAGGAGAATGTATAAAATGAATGTAAATGAATTGGCAGTAAAGGATATATTGAATAGAATAAATAGTGCTAAACTAATTGCAGCAACAAAGTATGTTGGGATAGAAGAAATTAATAAATTAGAAAAAATAGGTGTTAAATTTTTTGGTGAAAACAGAGTGCAGGCTTTTTTGGAAAAATATGAAAATTATCATGGAAATTGTGAATTTCATATGATTGGTACATTACAGCCAAATAAAGTTAAATATATTATTGATAAAGTTACATTGATTCATTCTGTAGATAGTTATTCTTTAATCAAAGAAATAGAAAAACAAGCTAAGAAACATAATTTAATAATGGATATTTTGATACAAGTAAATATAGCTAAAGAAGAGAGTAAACATGGTTTTGAAGTTGAAGAAATTGAAGAAGTATTTGATTCATTAATAAATTATCCACATGTTAATGTAAAGGGATTGATGATGATGGCACCAAATATTGAACCGGAGCAAACACGAAAATATTTTAAGCAAACACAAGAATTATTGATTGAACTAAAAAATAAATATCCAAATTACTCTTTAACAGAATTATCAATGGGAATGTCTAATGATTATCAAATAGCTCTTGAATATGGTGCAACAATGATAAGAATTGGTAGTGCCTTATTTAAATAGATGACTAATTTGGTCTATTGAAATTTGGCTAATAAAGGTATTGATTTTGTGTTAAAAATGAGATATTTTAATTGTTGAGGTAAAGTAAATAAAGAAGGATTTATGGGATAATTTTGGTTTAATGATGGCATTTATGATTATGTGCTTTTCAATTATCTTAATATAAGGAAAATAAGCTTAAAATCTTATATTCGAAATTATAAAATTTTGATATACTATAGATTAGTGAGAGGGGGAAAGAATAGATTACAAAATTACATGGTCATAAATTTGTTATATGCCAAAAAATTATAAAATGGGATAAAGTTAAATGGGGAGGATAAGTGTGATAGACACTTAGTTGTTTAAAAATGAATAAGAGAGTGAGTGTTGTAATTTTAGAAGAAGATTATTTATTGAAAGATAGTTTAATAAATAAAATTAATGATAGTCAGGATTATGAAGTAATCACAGCATTTGAAAATGGTGTGCAATGTTTAAAATATTTGTTAAATCATGAAGCAGATTTGTTTATAATTGATTTAATGTTAAGTAATATTGATGGTATTGGGATTATAGATCAATTAAGAAAAAGTAACCCAAAGGCATTTAAAAAATTGATTTGTATTAGTGATTTTAATTCAGTAATATTTGAATTACTAGAAAAATCATCTATTGATTATTGTTTAAGAAAACCATTTAATATAAATTATTTTATGGAAATATTAAATAGGATTTCTAAAGATAATTTTGAAAATGATGAAAAATGTCATAATACAAATATAAAAAATGAAATTAATAAGATTTTTGCTGATATAGGAGTACCACGTCATTTGAAAGGGTATAATTATTTAGTGACAGGTATTATTAATGTTTACAATAATATTAATTTATTAAGTGAAGTAACCAAAGAGTTATATCCTGGCATTGCCAGAACATATTCAACTACTGCTTCAAGAGTAGAACAGGCTATTCGTCATATTATTAAAATTACTTGGTTGAATGGAAATCAAGAAGAATTACAAAATGTTTTTGGATTTAGAGCAAAACAAAGACCATGTAATTCAGAGTTTATTTCCAAAATAGTAGATATGTTATTATCGAAATATAATTATTAATATATAAAAATAATAATCTAAATTTTAGCAGTTTTAAACTAATTAAGTTGAAAACTGTTTTTAATTATAAATAATACTATATAAAAAAGAGAATAAAATCACATAAATGTATTTTTTATTCTCTTTTTTAGATTCAATTAAATTATTATAAATAACTATGACGACTAGCAGCTTTAGTTTGATGTTCTAAACGCAGTTTATCAGCAATCATAGCAATAAATTCTGAGTTAGTAGGTTTAGATTTAGTGGCACTAACAGTATATCCAAAAATATCATCGATAGCATCTGTATTGCCACGATTCCAAGCAACTTCAATAGCATGTCTAATAGCTCTTTCAACTCTTGAAGCAGTTGTACTATATTGACGGGCTATATCAGGATACAGTACTTTAGTAACTTGTCCTAACAATTCAATATTATAGTAAGTTGATAAAATAGCGGTTCTTAGATACATATAACCTTTAATGTGGGCAGGAATACCTACTTCATGTAATATTTCTGTAATTTCATTTTCTAATTTTATTTTTTTATACTTTTCAGATTCATTTTGAGTCATATCTTTTATATCTTCTAAAGTTATTTTCATTATCGAACTTAGAGTTGTTGTAAAATAATTAATATCAAAAGGTTGTTTAAAACAATAACTAACATTTAATTTTTCTAAAGTTTCGCAAATTAATGGATTAGTGAAGCTAGTAATACAAACTACTTTATTGTATGCACGACTATTTACTTCTTTTAATTTATTTAAAACACCAATTCCATCAATATTAGTAAGCATTAAATCAATGATTAGTAAATCGCAACTGTTTGTTGATAAATAATTTAAGCAGCTAGTAGCATTATCACTAGTACCAATTACTGTAAAATTGGTTGTCTTAATTAAACTTTCTTTAATACTATTTAATAAGTCCTTATTTTCTTCTAAAATATACACTGTGTATTTTTTTACGTCTGTCATCTTTGTATTCCCCTTTCGTTTTAGTGACAAAATTTATTATATTTATACAGTAACAAAGATAAAAGGCTTTATTTATAGAAAATTTGAGATTTAGAAAAGTAATGAACAAAGTTTTTAAAATCTGTAAAGTTTTCGTGTTTATTCGAGAAGAATTCACGAATTTTTATAGATTTTCACGAGAGGTGTCGAACTTAGTTTTAAATATACAAACTTTATCAGTAAACTCTATAATAATTACTCATAAAAATAATTTATAAAGAATTTTTATTTTTTAAAAATTATAAATAACAACTTTCTCTTATATAATTTTAAATATGTGCCAGTTATCAATAAGACGTTATATATGAATTAAAATTAATGATTGTATTATATGGTTATAAAATTTTAATTTAATGAAAGCAGATAATCAGATATAAATTAAAAAATTAGTCAACAAAATTCCATGATTATTTTATAATTTTGTTTTTGGTGAAGTATTTAATTATTAAGAAATTATTTATCAAAATAAATACATATTCGAATACAAAATATAATTATTTCAATTAGTATAAATAGTAGCACCCGCTTTCAGTAAATATTATAACCTAAAATTTTATTAAGGTAAATCATATAGACATATTCACAAATATTTGTTAAAAAGGTAATTAAGAGTTACTTATAATACTTTGTGTAAAAATATATAATTTTATATGCATATACAATATTGTATTTTTAGTAATATATAATATTTATAAAAGCTGGTATAATTTATATGATAAATATTAATAATTCTTATAAATTATTAATATTTATTCTAAATTCGCCATAAATTTGTATTATAAAAAATAATATGTTATTATTTAAAAAAGAGGCAATAGGAGGTAACATGAAAGAAAATAAGTTTATTAAATTTATTACTTCTAAATATTTGATTTTAACTGTACAATTAATTGCAACTGCATTGTTTATATATTTTATATTTAAATTAGATCTTGTGCCTATAAAATACTTGGCTCCAGTTACAATTATACCATGCTTATTAATTATAATTTTTTTCTTAATTATGTTAAGTGGTCAAAAAAAACAAAAACAAGGATTACATAGTAAAAGATCAATAATAACAAAACTTATTAGTTTGTTAATGAGTATTCTATTAATGATAGGTACAACATATGCAATTCGCAGTAATGATTTTTTAGATAATGTATCTGATGCTAAGACACAAAAATATTTGATTTCTGTAATTACGATGAAAAAAAATGAAGCAACTAAATTGAGTCAGCTTGATGGAAAAAAATTTGGTGTTTCATATCAACATGATTCAATTACAATAGCTAAAGGTATTTCAGATATGGAAGAAGAGATTGGTGAACAGGAATTTACTAAATATGAAGACTATTCGAGTCTTGCTGATGCATTATATAATGATGAGGTAGATGCTATAATTGTTGGTCAAGAATATAAATCAATGTTAGAAGCTAATCATGAAAGTTTTGATGATGATACTAAGATTATAAAATCTTATGAATATGATGCTAAATTAAGTGTAACAACAAAACAAACTAATGTAACAGAAAATCCGTTTACAATATATGTAACTGGAATAGATACATATGGAAGTGTTAATACTGTGGCACGAAGTGATGTTAATTTAATTGTAACGGTTAATCCTAAATCAAAACAAATTTTGATGACTAGTATTCCTCGTGATTGTGAGATAGAATTAAATAAAAATGGTAAAATGGATAAATTAACACATACAGGAATTTACGGTACTAGTGAAACAATTAGCACGATTGAAAATTTCCTGGATGTTCAAATAAACTATTTTGCTAGAACAAATTTTAGTGGAATGACAAATATTGTTGATGCTTTGGGAGGAATCACAGTAGAATCAGATTATAAATTTAAGACTTTACATGGTAATTATCAGATTGAAAAAGGAATAAACGAGATGAATGGGGATAAAGCGTTATGCTTTGTACGAGAAAGATATTCATTGCCAAATGGAGATTTTGACCGTGGTAGAAATCAACAAAAAGTACTAAAAGCAATGCTTGATAAAGCAATGTCACCTAAAATTATTACTAATTTCAATAATATTTTAAATGCAATTGAAGGAAGTTTTGAAACCGATATGTCAAGTAAAGAAATAAAATCTTTACTTAATATGCAATTAAATGATATGGCTGACTGGTCAGTTTATAATGTTCAGGTTCAAGGAACAGGATATAAGACTTCAAAAACTTTTTCAATGCGCGGAACTGAAGTGTATGTTATGAAACCAGATATTAAACAAGTTAAGAAAATCAAAAAAATTATTGATACGGTAGAACAAGGCGGAAGAATTAACGAGGATGATTTAGAGGGACTAGAAGAATAGAAGAGAGCTTCACAAAGAAGCTCTTTATATATATAGACTAAATTTCTCTTTGATATGACATATTAGTGTGTTAAGATAGGAGTGTTTATGGGGGGAATAATTGTGAGAAAAAAAAAGAAAAAAAGTTTATTTTCTAAACTTACTTCTAAAGGGATAATTTTATCAGTTCAATTGATTACATCATTGGTATTTTTAGGATATATGTATATACTTAAAATAATTCCAGTAAAATATTATTTTGTAATCGTGATAATATTATTTCTGTTACTTTTAGCTGAAATGATTTGGATAACTTCTGGAGCTAGAAAAAAACGTCGAACAGGAGCATGTTCTAGGATATTTTTTAGCAAATTATCAAGTTTATTATTGTCAATTATGCTTATTGTAGGAAGTGTATATGCATCGATTGGAAATAATTTTATTAGTAATATTACTAGTGCACTTATGCAAACCAGAGTTATTGCAGTTTATGCAATGAAAAATGGTGAGATAAAAAATATAGAAGATTTAAAAGGTAAAACAATTGGTGTTGAAAATAAGAAAAGTGTTTCAGAAATTACTGATGCTCTTGCTGAAATTCAAGATAAAATTGATAAAGCACCAGAAAAGGAAAATTTTGATGATTACGCAGAATTAGCAGATGCTTTATATGAAGGAAAGGTTGATTGTATCGTTGCCGATCAATCATATTTAGGAGTATTAGAAACAAATCATGAAAGCTTTACAGATGAGACTAGAGTAGTTTATAAAATGGAAGTACAAGAAAAGTTAGAAGCTGTTACATCAAAAACAGACGTGACTGAAAATCCTTTTATTATATATTTAACAGGAATAGATACATATGGATCTGTTTCGACCATATCTAGAGCAGATGTTAATTTAGTTGTTTGTGTCAATCCGATAGAAAAACAGGTATTGATGGTTAGTGTACCTCGTGATACTCAAGTTAATTTAAATAAAAATGGAAAAATGGATAAAATTACGCATTCGGCGATGTATGGAATTAATGAGACAATTTTAACATTAGAGGATTTTTTAGATTTGAAAGTTAATTACTACGCTAAAACAAATTTTAGTGGAATAACTAATATTATAGATGCTTTGGGAGGCATTGAGGTAGAGTCACCATATGCTTTTACTACATTACATGGTAATTATAAAATAAATAAAGGGATAAATGAAATGGACGGTGATAAAGCATTATGTTTTGTAAGGGAACGTTATGCTTTGCCTAGTGGTGATTTTGATCGAGGAAAGAATCAACAAAGATTACTGATGGCAATGTTAAAAAAGGCAATATCACCAAAGATTATTACTAACTATAATAATATTTTAGCAGCTGTTGAGGGAAGCTTTGAAACAGATATGACAAGTGATGATATTAAATCGCTAATAAATATGCAATTAGATGATATGGCAAATTGGGATGTTTTTAATGTTCAGGTAACAGGAGAGGGCGAGATATCGTATGATACATACTCACAAAAAGGAAAGAAAACTTATATTACTGTTCCCGATAAAAAGAATTTAAATAAAATAATAAAAGTAATAGATAAAATAGAATCAGGTAAAAAACTTAAAAAAAGTGATGTTAATGGATTGAACTAGTCGACTATAAAAAGTCGACTTTTAATCAAATTTAAGGAAAATTAAGAATAAATATAGTTTTTATTATTAATTAGTTTAATTAATTGCTTCAATTGTTTTTTGTGTTATAATGGTCGTAAATTAAATATGGGATGAAGTAAGTATATATAAAGAGGAGTATATTATTCTAATACTATGAAAAGAAAAAGAAGAAGAGTAAGAAAAAGAATAAAAGTTATAGGAGCTGTTTTATTGGGATATATTTTATTATATTTTGGTACGTCAATATATTATCAAAATAAATGGTACCCTAATACAGCTATAAATAGTATAGATATTTCTAATGAAACTTATGAAGAATCAAAAAAAACATTTGAAGAAGCCATCAACAATTATTCTTTAGAGATTATTGGTAAAGATGGGGTATCATTTAAAATAAATGGTAATGACATTGATTTGTCAGTTTCATATGAAAATGAACTAAGAAAGAATTTTACAGATCATAAAGATGATAGAAGTATTTTTGGTATATTTTCAAGTCATGATCATGATATTGATTTAAAAGTATCATATGATAAATCTAAATTAGAGCAAATAATTAATACATCTATATTAGTTGCTGGAAATGAATCATATCAAATAAAAAAATCCATAAAACCACATGTTGAATATGATGAAGAAACAAAAAGTGGTAAAATAATTGAAGGAGTAGATGGAAATGAATTAAATGCAGAAAAATTTAATTCATTAATAAAAAAATCAATCAATAAAATTATTCCTAAAATTGATTTGAATGATGAAGAAAGTTATCCTAATATTTATATAACTGCATCAAATAGTATTGATGAAAAAGATTTAAAAAAACAGCTTCAAACATATAACAATTATTTATTAAACTGGATTACTTGGGATATGGGAGAAGGTGTTAAAGAAACAATAACGCCTGATGACATAAAAGACTGGATTACTATAGATGATGAAGGTAAAGTTGTTTTTGATAAAAAAAGTATGAGTGAATGGATTGAAGACTTTTGTTTAAAATATAAAACAGTTGGAAAAAAACGTAATTTTACAACTCATTCTGGGCAAGTTATTGAATTATCTGGTGGTGACTATGGTTGGCGGTTAGATTATGATAAAATTGTTGAGCAGGTTTATGAAGAAATTACTAAAGAAACAAATACTAAATTGATAGATGCCTATATCAAAAATAATAGTAAAGAAAATATAAAATCACTAACAACGGAATTAGAACCAATTTACAGTAATAAAGGCTATAAAAAAGATTATAAAAATTTTGAAAATGATTGGGACACTCAAAATTATAGTGAAGTTGATTTAACAGAACAAAAAGTTTATGTGTATAGAGATGGGCAGCTCGTTCATTCATGCATTTGTGTAACAGGTAAACCACCAACAGAAGACCGAATTACACGTACTGGAGTCTGGTATGTTAAAGAAAAAATGTCAGAAAAATTACTGGTTGGTGAAGACTATCAAACCCCTTCAAAATTTTGGGTACGAATTATGTGGACTGGAACAGGATATCATTATCTTGAACGGAGTGATTGGGCAAACTGGTCACCAACTTTATATCTAACAAAAGGATCCCATGGATGTATAAATTTACAATATGAGGATGCAAAAAAGGTATATGAATTAGTTAGAACCGGTGATCCCGTATTTATTCATTATTAATAATAAAAAATCCACGTACTGATGCAATGGTATTAAGTTAAGAGAAAACGAAATATCATAGAATTAAGAAAAGGTGTTTGTTAAAACTAAGACAACCACCTTTTCTATTATTTCTAAATCAAAGTTGAAAAATAGTTATT
>JAETPY010000151.1 GCA_021770925.1 Erysipelotrichaceae bacterium
GATTTTATTCTTTTATGAGTATATTTTAACATATATTTCACCTCCAAAAAGAAAAAGACAAATAAAAGTTCGTAAAAACTGTTATTTGTCTTTTGGATTATCATCATATATAAGTTTTGGCTTATTTTTAGAATAAGCTGCTTTAAGATAAGGTATCTGTTCATCGGTAACAGAACCAAGATAAGCGACAGGTCTATGTTTATGCTTTCCCTCTTCAATATAAGATTCAACCAGAGATGCATATTTCCCGTATTTTGATTTAGTGATTTTAATAAACATAGAATCATCATTTCTACTATTAATAATATTAAATATCAATTAAATATAAAACAATACATACTCTTTATTTCTACTATAATTATACCATAAAATCATAAAAAAAGAAGATATCTGACATATATATACAAATATCTTCTTTGCATTTTACCTTGTTATACAATTGCCTTAAGTTGCTGACATTGCGAATTTATCGAGCTTTTAGCATTCTATAGAATCTTTAAGTATTGTAAAGTATTTTGTAATATTCTATTCTACACCTATAATAAATGAATAAACAGGTTGTTTACCATTTATAACTTCCAACTCAACTTCAAAATTATCTTCTACAAAACTCTCAATTTCTTCGATGTCTTCATCATTAACATCCTCACCATAAATTAATGTAATTAATTCTGAGTCATCATCAATTAAGTTTTCTAAAACAACTTTTAAAGCCTTTAATCTATTATCTTTACAAGCTACAATGTTCTTTTCAACTAAAGCCATATAATCATTAGCCTTAATTTCAACACCATCAATTACAGTATCTTTAATTGCAAAAGTAACTTGACCTGTTTTCACATTTTTAACTGCTTCAGTCATCTCAGCAATATTATCATCTAATGCAGCATCTGGATTAAACATAATACACGCAGATAATCCTTGAGGAATAGTCTTAGTTGGTATTACAATTACATTTACCTCATCTTCAAGAATTGTTGCAGTTTGCTGAGCTGTCATAACAATATTAGAATTATTTGGTAAAATAATTACATTTTTTGCATTTACGTCCCTAACTGCCTGAACCATATCTTCAGCAGATGGATTCATTGTTTGTCCACCACTAACAACATAATCACAATGTAATTCTAAAAAAGCATCTTTTAATCCATCTCCAGCACATACAGAAATTACCGCTGTCTCTTTTGCTTCACGTACAGGCTTGGTACTATCATCTACACCAACAATAGAATTTGCATTATTTTGGATCGTATCAGCCTGTTCCTGCATATTTTCTATCTTTAATTTAACAAATTCTCCAAATCTCTGAGCAATATTTAAAGCATTTCCAGGTTTTAAAGTATGGACATGAACTTTAACAATTTCTTCATCCTGTACTACTACAATACTTTCACCAGGTATTCTAGCTAACTCCTTTTTTAACTGATCTTCTTTGAATTTATTGATTAAAGAAGGTTCCAAACGAAGGATAAATTCTGTACAATAACCATATCCTTCTTCACCACTTTCAACTTCAGCTACAGCATCCATTGCAGAAGTTGAAGCCTTAATTTCTACATAATCAATTCTTTCACCAGCAAGAGCAGCCATAAAACCAGTGAATACTAATAACAATCCAGCACCACCACTATCAACTACACCAACTTCTTTTAATACTGGTAATAACTCTGGCGTTCTTTCAAGTGAGTTTTCAGCTTCCTTTACAAAATAAGAAAAAACATCTTCAATTTCCATCCCGTCTTTTGCATATTTAACAACTGCTTCACTAGCTTCCCTGATCACTGTTAAAATAGTACCTTCAACTGGACGCATTACAGCTTTATAAGCAACTTTAGCGCCATTTTCTAAAGCCTGTGCCCAAAGAAGTGCATCTGCTTCCTCGTGACCTTGTAATGCCATAGCTACTCCTCTAAAAATTTGTGATAAAATAACTCCCGAATTACCTCTAGCGCCCATCAAAAGACCTTTAGATAATTTTTTAGAAATTTCTCCAATATTGTTAGAATCTAGATTTTCAATTTCTTTAGCACCTGCTAAAAATGTCAAAGACATATTTGTTCCTGTATCACCATCAGGTACTGGAAACACATTCAATGCATCAATTTCAGGATGATTATTATGCAAAGTATTTGCTCCACACAATACCATCTCTTTAAATAATTTACCAGTTAATACTTTCATCTTCTATCTCCTCTACTCTATCCCACGTACACCTTGAACATATACATTTACAGCTTCAACATTAACATCTAAAGTAGATTCAACCACATACTTTACTTTCTTTTGTACCTCATGTAAAACTTCTGTCATTTTGATTCCATATCCTAACAATACATAAAGATCTAAAATTAATCCCGTTTCTCCATCACGAGCAACTATCCCTTTTGAATAATTTTCTTTACGCAAAAGATCATAATATCCATCTTTCAACTTTTTTTGACTTGCCATACCAACGACACCATAACATTCGATTGCTGCCCCACCAGCAATTGTAGCAACAACATCTAGTGAAATATTGACAGTTCCCATATTATTATTCTTTTCAATCATTTATATACCTCCTTGTATACATTTTAATTATACTCATCAATAACTAATTATATCTTAAAAAACAGTTCTTGACAATTATTACTGTTAGATTTTATCAGAACTCTATTTTATTTCAAAAAAATTTATTGTTTTTTTGAAAAATAATTGATTTTTACAACAAATAATGATAAGATGTACAAGTATGTTAAAACACTACTAATAAAGAGGAGGAGAACCATGTCAAGAAAATGTCAAATCAGTGGTAGAGGACCTATGTCTGGAAATACACGTTCTCATGCATTAAACTCAAGTAGAAGAAAATGGAATGTTAATTTACAAAAAGCTACTATTTTAGTAGATGGTAAACCTACAACTGTAAGAATTTCTGCTAGAGAATTAAGAACTTTGAGAAAATCAGCTTAATAATAAATAGTACCAGCGGTACTATTTTTATTTTATCCAACTATAAATATTCTATGACTATAATTTTTTCAAAAAAGAGGCTGTAACGAGTTAATGACTCATTTCAGTTTCAAAAAAACGAAAAAAAAAACACGGGTAACCGTGTTTTTTGGTATAATGTTAGTTATGAATACAACACTACACACAAAAAA
>JAETPY010000152.1 GCA_021770925.1 Erysipelotrichaceae bacterium
TTTTGTGTGTAGTGTTGTATTCATAACTAACATTATACCAAAAAACACGGTTACCCGTGTTTTTTTTTCGTTTTTTTGAAACTGAAATGAGTCATTAACTCGTTACAGCCTCTTTTAGATTAAATTTGTAATTAAAGCTATAGCAATACTAGCAATAATATCACTGATATAATGAACACCAGAAAGGAGTCTGGCAATAGTTATAGCAAGTGCTAGAGCTGATAATAATAATCCCATGTTTGGGCCGTATCTTAATACTGCTAAAGCAATTGATACAGATGCTGCAACATGAATACTAGGAAAGGAATGACCTGTTTTTCTACTACCATCAATTGGCTTAAAGTCATATTTTTCAGTAGGTCTTTTACGGTTTATAATAATTCTAAGAATTAGTGTAAGAGTGACAACGCATATTGGTTCAGCAGCTAAAATTAGTAAATTATTAGGACGATTAAGGTACATTTTAAGTAGAAATAACAAATAAAAAATGACCATTATATATGGACAAAATCTTGATGCAAAGTGTGTACAAGATTTTATAAATGAATGTTGCCACATGAATCTATTTATACCAGTATAAAAATTTTTCATAGTTTACCTCCAATGAAGATATATAACTATTATACTCTATTTATTAGTTTAAACAATTGTAGAATTAAATAATAGTTGAAAAATTCTGATATCATTGATGGTTTTAAGGATTAAATTATGATATCATTATAAAAATAAGATAATTATAAAAGGAGGAGAAATTAGATGTATCGAAAACTAAATTTTGGAATAATATTACTAATGATTAATTTTTTAGTAATAAGCAGTTTTGCATTAATGCCAGTTAATGCTCAAGATGAAGAATTAGATACTTCACTATTAGAAGAACATGAGGGAGGATTAGTTGACTATACTGAAATGTATGGAATGGAGAAAAATGAGCAAAATCCTATTACATATAATGATCGTTTAAGGTCTAGTGCTGCTCAAGAAAATAATTATATTGCTATACTGGTAGAATTTCCAGATATGACAAGTACAGATTTAGACGATGCTATAACTTTAGATAAAGCCGATGCACTGATGAATACAGGTAATGTAAATATGCAGATTCCAATAGGGCAGGTACCTGTAATTTCAATGAAAGAATATGTTGAAAAATATACATATAATAAAATTACCACAACAACTCATTTTTTTCCGCAAAATACTGATGGAAAAGTAGTATCTGTAATGTTATCAAAAAATAGAAGTTATTATATGAAAAAGAGTACTAGTAATCCTAATGGATATACATCAAGTCAGGCAGCTCAAAGGGAGCGGGAATTGGTAAAGGAGATTCTTACTAAATCAAAAGAAAGTATAGAAAGAGTACTTTCAGCAAATGATATAGACAAAAATAATGATGGATGTGTTGATGCAATTTCATTTTTCTTAGAAGGAAATAAGGTAACAGAAGATAAAGTAGAATGGTCTGATCTGTTATGGTCACATAAGATTAGCGGGATGAACCTTAGTGTTAAGTTACATGATAAAACGGTCGATACATATAATTTAATTAATACATATGATAGTAATTCTGAATGTGGTGTTTTTTCTTTAAATCAAGGAACTTATGGTACAATTGTTCATGAATATATGCATATTTTAGGGTTGCCAGATTTATATCGTTATAATGATGATGGTGTACCTGTAGGTTTTTTTGATCTTATGGCTACAACAACAAGCTATAGTCCGCAAGGAATGTTAGCTTATATGACAAGTGAGTATAATAATTTAGGATGGAATAATCAACTACAAAAAATAACTAGTTCTACTACTGTTACTTTAAACCGGCCAAAGTACACTGATCCAAGTGAAAAAAGAGCTGTCAAAGTTTATTCTCCATATAATGATAAAGAATTTTTTGTCATAGAATATTATGAAAAACAAAACAATGTTTATCCTGAGGTAACAAGTGATAGTGATGGGTTAGTTGTATATCGTATAAATTCTCAGATTAAAGATGGAAATGTTTCAGGAACAAGTACTGGATTAAAAGACTATTTATATATTTTTAGACCTGGAGAAACAGGTCTTGGTAAAGGCGGCGGTGATTTAAATAATGCGGTTTTAACAAAAAATAATCGTAGTACATTTGGAAAAGTTATTGGTACAACTAGCGGCTGGGATAATAACACATTATTTTATAGTAATGGAAGTAATAGCGGTATTGTAATCAATGTTACAGGAGGTAATAGTAATAGTATTACATTTAATGTCACTGTTCCTAGTTCAAGTGTTCCAATAACAGGAGTTACATTAAATAAGACAGCAGTAACGTTAAGCCCAAATCAAACAGAAACATTACAGGCAACAATCTCGCCATCAAATACAACAGAAAGCGAAACATTGACCTGGACAACAAGTAATAGTAATGTTGCAACAGTAAGCAGTACAGGAAAGATAACAGCAAAAAGTCCAGGAACAGCAAAAATTACAGTAAAAACAAGTAATGGAAAAACAGCTACTTGTACTGTTACTGTTTTAAACGTTCCAATAACGAGTGTTTCATTGAATAAAACAGCAGTAACGTTAAGCCCAAATCAAACAGAAACATTACAGGCAACAATCTCGCCGTCAAATACAACAGAAAGTAAAACATTGACCTGGACAACAAGTAATAGTAATGTTGCAATAGTAAGCAGTACAGGAAAAATAACAGCAAAAAATACAGGAACAGCAACGATTACAGTAAAAACAAATAATGGAAAAACAGCTACTTGTAGGGTAACAGTTTCTAATAATATTTTAATAACAAGTGTTTCATTGAATAAAACAGCATTAACATTAAATCCAAATCAAACAGAAACATTACAAGCAACGATCTCACCATCAAATGCAACTAATAAGACATTAACCTGGACAACAAGCAATGATAATGTTGCAACAGTAAGCAGTACAGGAAAGATAACAGCAAAAAATACAGGAACAGCAAAAATTACAGTAACAACAAGTAATGGAAAAACAGCAAGTTGCAGGGTAACAGTTTCTAAACCATCAATTTATTATCAGGCACATATTCAGGATATCGGATGGCAAACAAAAGTATATGATGGAAATCAAGCAGGAACAGTGGGGCAGGCAAAACAGCTGGAAGCAGTAAAAATA
>JAETPY010000153.1 GCA_021770925.1 Erysipelotrichaceae bacterium
GCAACGCAAAACGCTGAAATTCGCACGGTTGCTAACTCGTTACCGCCACTTTTCAAATAATTCGCTAAAAGTTTATTCCTCAATCGGTTAAGTCTAACCGATGAAAATCTAAAATATGAATTGAGTGAAGAATTAAATAATGAAAATGAGGCATATTCATTGCTTAAAAATCTATTTGACAAATCTGATGATGATTTTAAAAAACATTTGGATTCTAAACTCTCTGTTGCGCTTCTGAATTATCATGAAACTGAACAGGAATTAGCAAAATTGATTAAAGCCAAGACCAAATTGCAGGTTATATTTATAATTACAGTCATTATCTTAATATTCTGCATTATAATCCTTATTATACTAAATAAATTCCAAAAGCAGAAGATAAAAATTAGAGATCTAAATGCCGCTGCAAAAGATCTAAACAATAAAATTCATTCAACAGACCAAAATAATTCTAAACTTGCAAAATCGGTTCAGTCCCTTCTTGCGTCCCAATTTGTAGGCTTAAATGAGATGTGTCAGGCATTATATGAAACTGAGAATGAAGAAAAAGGGAAAAAGCAAATCGCAAAAATGATGATTAACTTCATAAACTCTTTATCTGGAAATAATGAATTGATACAGGAATTGGAAAGATTGGTGAATTATCATTATGATAATATATATGATTCTTTTAAATCTGATTTTAATGATCTAAAAGAGATTGATTATCGGTTGTTTTTATACTCCATACTCGGTTTTGAAAACACTACTATAGCTCTTATATTTAACACTGAAATAAGATCAATTTATTCAAGAAGAGATAGATTAAAAATAAGAATCATCAGCTCATCATCTGCGAATAAAAATAAATACATAGCCTTTCTTTATCCGGATGGATTAAAAAAGTCTATAACAGGGGATGTAGGGAAACCACAAAATCTATATAAGCCTAATATTAAATTCAAATGATCGATTTATCTGACGCAGCCTGATAAGGTGAAAGGTTATAGGGAATAGGTTAAAGGAAAGAATTGTCACGCCTCAACAATCATATTAAGGATTTCCCGCATCGCGGATCCCTCGCACCTTGCGGTGTTTCAGGTAGGACACGGACAGGGCGGATGGCACGCGGATTCCTTGATATTCATAAAATTATACTCAAAAAGCTTATCGCAGAGTCATATGCCTTGCGGCTCTCCGTCGACAGCCATTGGCTGCCGAATCCGCTGTGGCTCAAATTCCGGATCTGGCTCAACTTGAAAAAATAAATCCGCGTTCCATCCGCCATATCTGCGTCTTCTCCAGCTATGCCACAGGCATGGGAGGGATCCGCGATGCAGTAAATCCTTAATATGATTGTTGAGGCGTGCCAATTTATCCTTCTTACCTATACCCTTTTACTTTTTACCTTATCGAACTCGGTTCGATAAACCAGGTTTTAATTTTGTTCTGAATTGGAACATAAAACATAATGCGCTTTATCATATATGCTATGACAGAATGTTCAAAATAATAATTAAATGTAACAGTTTTTAGAAAAATGTAATTAATGTAGAGATGTATGGGCTAATATGTTGATAGATTGATATTTGTATTATTTCAAAATGTAATTAAAATCAATAAAAAGTGAGACGTTATAGATTATTCAATCTAACTTTGCAATAAAAATTTAAAGAAATATGAAACAAAAAATTATGGCTATTATAGCTGCCTTAATCACCATGATGTGCTTTCAGATATATGCTGAAAGCAAGCCTTCTTCTAATAAAAATGAAGGTCAGCAGCAATTGATTAGAATATTCACTTCTAATCCGAACCGTCCTCGTTGTCCTGGTAGGCATCTCACGTGTATGTATGCGGGCGATCATGTTACGATTGATTTGCCGGAGAGTATAAGTTTTGCAGAAATTGATATCAGGGAGAATGAAACTTCAGTCGTAACTGGCGTAATTACTTATTCAGATCCCACCATGTATTTTGAACCATTATCAGGATCTTACGACATATTTGTCATTACTCATTCCTTGGATGGAACCGAACAACAATACACGGCAACTTTAAATTTTTAAATGACCCATTTTTAACTACATAACAAAAATTTAAAATTTAAGTTTCGCAAGTTCAACTTGCGAAACTTAAATTAATAAAAATATGAAAACAAAATTTATTATCATTATATTCACATTGCTATTGGTAATGGGAATAAATAGCTGTTCAAAGAATGAATATGATCCTGAAGATTATATCACATCGCTACTTTCAGGAGAATATAAGAAAGATGGAATTTGGAAACTATATGTCACAATAAATGGCTCGGCTATTGAAGATTATGGCTATGTAAGATTTGATTCCAAGTATTTGAAAGAGGCTGATTTCAAATTTGTTGACATCATTCCCAATGAACATGTTAAGGAATATAAGAATATTCCTCTTTCGGGTACGGAAGAAGGATGTGCGTTTACAATAGAAGATACTATAAATGAAAAGGTTATTGTTATCACGGGTGTGGTATCATTGGGAGAAATGAAAATAAATCTTAACATATAAATCATTTCTTAAGTATGACTCGCAAATTAGTTAATGCATACTTTTAGCGGATTTTTGAGGGATTTAAGCAGGTTCAAGAAGGAGCAATGCGTGCATTGTAACTGATTGAACTCACTTAAAGCACCGGAAAGACACAAAAAGATGCGTTGACTAATCAATACATTAAATAATTTTGATGTCATACTTATTGTCGCCTACATAGGTAATTTCGTATGAAAATGTTTACATCAATCAAGAGAGTGTCAGCGTTAGGAGGCATTCTCTTGATTTCATATTCATTATATCCCCAATCGGCTGATAATAAGAAGGTATTATCTGACTCTTTGATACAATCTCGAGAACTTGACGAAGTGATTGTCAAAGGGGTAAGAGTAATAGGGAAGGATAGAATCGGAGCAATGTCAATATCAGGTATTGAAATAAATAAACAACCTGTATTTTAAGTACATGACAAAAATTTGAAAACATCGAATTTTGGGGTATAAGTCGGACGCATAAGTATGGTCGAAATCTCTTCCAATCCATATTTGACAAGCGACTTTGCCTTTCTTCC
>JAETPY010000154.1 GCA_021770925.1 Erysipelotrichaceae bacterium
GTGGATAAATAATAAGTAGTAAGGATATATAAGTAATTAATATTGATGGCAGAGTGATACACTTTGTCATCTTTTTAGTATGGTTTGCATAGCATAAATTTAGATAGTAAAAGTTTAATTAAAAACTATTATTACCTAGTGTAGTGAGCCACAACTCGTCAATAGTAGTGTTTTAAATTAAGAAAGTAGAATAGTGGATTTTTTGTGCCTGGGAATATAAGATTGATGAAAGGTTATATGGTAGATGTGTCTGTTCAACAAACTGAAGTCTAAAAGGGAAGGGTAAAACTGAGGTGGCAAATCAAGAGACTGTCAAAGCTAAATAAAGATGTATGTCTTATATATTGAGAGGTTTTGTGAATGATGATATTCATTAAATATGAATTTAAAAATTACTAATAGGATCATCATTCGAAAAGGATTAATCACAAGAGGTTAGCTGATATCATAGTAGGTAAAACACAGGCACTGAAGGGATTAATGTTTATATGTCGTTACCCATTATATGCAATGTTTAGATAATTTAAATTTGAGGAAAATTCTATGACTAAAAATCGTGATTTTATAAGAATGGAAGCAGATGGAGTATTTCCAAATATGCTTTATAAGAAGAAAAAGAAGCAACAATATAAAATTAAATGAAGGTGTATTAACGTATAAATATAGTGTCGTACATGAGGCTTGGACATATGATGCAATCAAAGAGGTGAAAAAATATATATAATTATTTTTTCCTCACGCTGTTTAAACAGTTAAAATTATTTTGGCAATAATTTTTAAAAGTTTTCCCATACTATGTTAATCATACAGTTTAACTAGTAATTTTGAGTCAATATGCTATAATTTTGTTGGGATAATAAGAGGAGGTTGATGATGAACAGAAAATTAAAAAGATTATTTATCTCGGTAGTTGTTTTAACTATGAGTTTTTCTATTAGGATACCATTAAGTAATGTATCTGCTGAAGAAAACACAAAAGATGAAGAATTTGTTGCAGGTGATACATTACGAGATGACGAAGTTGTGACAACAATGGATGAAGATGGTAACGTATATTTACTAGAAGATGTTGAAAAGGATATATCTAAAAGTAATGTAAATAAAAAAATTCAAGATCGTAGTCTTGAAAGAATTACTAATTCATCTACAGCAGTAGTTAATTTTAGAGTTTATAGTTCTGCTAGTATTAATACTTCATATTATGAAGATGGAACAAATAGAGAAGGCTATACAAATGGCTATTATGCTGCTGATGGTGCTTTTTTAGGATATGATGATGAAACAAATCCTAAAAAAGTTAAATTTATGCAGGCTGGTGTAGTTGGCTGGGTTGATATTAGTAAAGTAGAGGTATTAAATTATACGGATTCTAAAGTTAATACATTAAGTAAGTATTATGTAAAAAATGGTAAATTATATCATGGAATTTCTACAAATTTGTCAAATAGTAGTTATAGCTCATCATTG
Organism: Erysipelotrichaceae bacterium; assembly: GCA_021770925.1. Classification (GTDB taxonomy): domain Bacteria; phylum Bacillota_I; class Bacilli_A; order Erysipelotrichales; family Coprobacillaceae; genus Thomasclavelia. The sequence continues at coordinate 1,468 of JAETPY010000154.1, forward strand.
GATGCTGGAACTGCACCAGCATATCTAAAAGAAGGTTATGATTATTATAGTTATGATGGTCATTATTTTTATGAAGGCAGTACTACAGCAAGCTATGCTAAAATGTTAGATGATTATCGTAATAATAGAAGAACAAATGCTGTTAATAGTTCTTCGCCATATTATAATTATTATCAATATTTATCCCATCGAAGTATAACTGTATATAGTGCAGAAGAATTGAATAAAGCTATATCAGCATTAGTTACTGCATCTGAAAATACATATAAAAGAACTTCGAAATTAAGAAGTTTAGGAGAATGTTTTATTTCTAATCAAAATGAATATGGAACAAATGCATTATTAATGCTGGCAGTAGCTGCAAACGAAAGCGCATGGGGTTGTAGTAATATTGCAGCTCAAAAGAATAATTTATTTGGTCATGCTGCATATGACAGTGATCCTAATGGAAGTGCTAACGGATATTCTTCTGTTGAATATAGTGTGTATTATCATTCAGCAAATTTCATTTCCAAAGGGTATTTAGATCCTGTTACTGATAGTCGTTATTATGGAGCTAACTTAGGAGATAAAGCAAGTGGTTTAAATGTTAAATATGCTTCTGATCCTTATTGGGGTGAAAAAGGAGCTGCTATTTGCTGGAGAATAGATCGCTATTTAGGATCAAAGGACGCATCAAAATATACAATTGCTATAAAAGATACATTAAATACTAATCATTCAGTTATAAATATAAAAAGTGATGCAAGCAGCAGTTCAAATACCTTGTATTCAACATATCCTGTAAGTTCTAAAAGCACATATAATAGTTATGCTCCATCCAACTATCCATTTATTGTTATAAAAAATGGGGATAAAAATAATTATTATAAGGTTCAGTCTGATGGTGCTGTTAATAGTAATCGTACTGGTATAATCCAAAGTCCAAGTCAATCAGAATATGATTTTGATAAAGATTATGGATATATTCCAAAATCAAGTGTAACAATAGCATGCATGGGTAGTGATTCGTCAAGCAGTGAAAAAAATACTGAAAATACCACAGGACAACCAACCGGTAAAAGTGATAATGAGCCAACTCTTTATTATTCAGCCAATAGTCAAAATGTTGGCTGGCTAGATGAAGTAAATGAACCTAATACTGCAGGAACTACAGGGCGTTCTTTAGACTTATATCAAATTAAAATAGATTTAAAAAATGCTGTTAAGTCAGCAGTATTATCAGGAAAAGTATATAGTAATGGTTCATGGTTGAATTATGATAAAATTACATCTTCTACTGTAATTGGAAATTCAAATAAAGCTTTACAGCTTGTCAATTTTACTTTGAGCAATCAAACAGGTTATAAATTACAGTATCGTGTCCATAGTGCTGATATAGGTTGGCAGGCATGGACTGATCAAGGAAATAATGCTGGAACAAGTGGAAAAAATATCCAAGCGATTGATTTTCGATTGATAAGAGATAGTTCGATTATTTATGAACCATCAATTTATTATCAGGCACATATTCAGGATATCGGATGGCAAACAAAAGTATATGATGGAAATCAAGCAGGAACAGTGGGGCAGGCAAAACAGCTGGAAGCAGTAAAAATACATATAGAAGATTATGGCTGGATGGACTGGAAGAAAAATGGAGAAATAGCAGGAACAGTGGGGCAGGCAAAACAGTTAGAAGCGATCCAGATAAAACTAACTGGAGAAATAGCCAAAGAATATGATGTATATTATTGTGTTCATGCTCAAGAATTTGGCTGGTTAGGTTGGGCTAAAAATGGAGAATCAGCAGGAACAGCAGGTTATAATTATCAATTAGAAGCAATAAAAATAAAACTGGTAAAAAAAGGAGAGACAGCACCAGAAAAAACAGAAAAAGCATATGTTCAAAGGCATTATGTGAACTATAGTTCTCATGTTCAGGATATCGGATGGCAGACAAAAGTATATGACGGTATGATGGCAGGAACAACAGGCCAGGCAAAACAGCTGGAAGCAATAAAAATAGGATTAGAGAATTCAGGATATGAAGGAAATGTGGAGTATCGTTCGCATATAGAAGATTATGGCTGGGAAAGCGGCTGGAGAACAAATGGAGAGATATCAGGAACAAGTGGAAAAGCGAAACAGTTAGAAGCGATACAGATAAAGCTAACAGGAGAGATGGAAGAAAGGTATGATATTTATTATCGAGTACATGTAGAAGATCATGGCTGGATGGACTGGAAGAAAAATGGAGAAATAGCAGGAACAGTGGGTGAAGCAAAGAGAATTGAAGCAATAGAAATAAAATTAGTGGATAAATAATAAGTAGTAAGGATATATAAGTAATTAATATTGATGGCAGAGTGATACACTTTGTCATCTTTTTAGTATGGTTTGCATAGCATAAATTTAGATAGTAAAAGTTT
>JAETPY010000009.1 GCA_021770925.1 Erysipelotrichaceae bacterium
CCAGCTTATGCAAGGTATCTTCCAAAAAGAAAATACCGATAAAGCCCTAAAATACGGGATATATCGGCATTTACCAACTTATGAAAAGATAATCAGAAATTTAGTAAGTTTTTATACAAAAAAGTGTATGTATTTATTAGAATAATCTTATTCAAATTATTCCAGCTCTAGAATTGTATTATTTATAATACAATTCATCTTTACTTTTTGCATATAAATTTATACTTTTAAGCACTTTTGAAAACAATATATTATTACAATAAAAATATTTTCAGTAAAGATAAAAAGACAGTGAGTATTCTTGGTCTCACTGTTACTTCTTACTAACAATTATCTCATATTTTTACCTGAATAATAAAAACTCGCATATTGACCATTCTTTTTCAATAATTCATCATGAGTTCCCTCTTCAACTATTCCTTCATTAGATAAAACACAAATTCTTTTAGCATTCTTGATTGTCGAAAGACGATGAGCTATTACCAAAGTTGTTCGATTCTTTGCCAACGATTCTAAAGATTCTTGAACAATTCGTTCACTTTCATTATCTAAAGCACTAGTTGCTTCATCAAAAATGAGAATTGGCGGATTTTTTAAAAATACTCGAGCAATACTTAAGCGCTGTTTTTGCCCTCCTGATAATTTGACCCCCCGCTGTCCACAATCAGTATTATAGCCATCAGGTAATTCCATTATAAAATCATGAGCATTAGCCTTTTTTGCTGCCTCTATAACTTCTTCATCACTAGCATCAAAACGCCCATAACGAATATTGTCTAAAATAGTACCTGCAAATAAATATACATCCTGTTGGACAATTCCAATATTTTGACGTAATGAATTCAACTTGATATTTTTAATATTTTGACCATCAATTAATATCTTACCTTCACTAACTTCATAAAATCTTGGTAATAAAGAACAGATTGTCGTTTTACCAGCTCCAGATGAACCAACTAATGCAATATATTCACCTGGCTCAATCTTTAAATTTATATCTTTTAAAACATAATCACTTTTTTGATTATATCTAAATCCAACATTATAATATTCAATCGCTCCCTTTACATTTTCTAAATTCCGAGCATCTTCTTTATCTTTTATATCAGGTTCTATTTCTAAAACCTCCATAAATCTCTCAAAACCAGTAATTCCCTCTTGAAACTGCTCAGTAAAATTTATAAATTTCTTAACGGGATCAATTAAATTATTAATATAGAGTAAAAAAGCAACTAAATCCGCTGTATTAATAATGTCTTTAGAAATAAAAATTGATCCAAAAATCGCCGCAGCTACAGTAATCATACTAGTAAATGCTCCTAATCCTGAATGAAATTTTCCCATATAAAAATAGCTGTTTCGTTTACTGTTTACATACTTGGCATTTTCATCATGAAATTTATTTATTTCATAATCTTCATTTCCAAAACTCTTTACAACTCTAATACCAGATAAATTATCTTCAATTCGAGCATTTATATCTCCTACTCTTTGCTTATTAGTTTTAAATGCCCTTTTCATTTTTCGATTATAGTAATAAATAAAACCACCCATTACAGGAATAAAAGCAAAGACTATTAAAGTTAGTTGAAAATTGATACTAGCTAAAATAATAAATGCACCAAAAAACTTAATAAAAGAAATAACAATATCTTCAGGACCATGATGATACAATTCTGTAAGTGAAAATAAATCATTAGTCAATCTCGACATTAACTGACCTGTTTTTTGTTCATCATAAAAACTAAATGATAATTTTTGATAATGTAAAAAAAGTTCATTTCTAAGATCACGTTCCATATAAACTCCCATTACATGACCTTGATATGCAACAAAATAATTACATAAGTATTCTACAATAACTAAAACGATCATTAATATTCCTAATTTATAAATTATGTTGATTTCAAAATTCTTATCAATTAACACCGTTCCTGTAAGATACCGGATAATCATAGGAAAAACAAGTGTGATTCCAGCTGCTATCATAGCACAAAATAGATCTGCTAAAAACAACTTTAAATATGGTCGATAATATGATAAAAATTTTCTTCCTCGACTACTCATCTAATACTCTCCTTTCATAGTTATATTATCATATCACAAATTGTCGAATATTTTAAGTAAAATAGTTTTGTTAAGATTTTGTTAATTTATTTTACAAATAATTTACAGAATCTTAACATTTTATTATTATAATCACTAGGAGGAAAATTTTATGACATTAGCAGATATTGACTGGCCATTAATATTAGCTGGTTTAGGATTATTTTTATTTGGAATTGAATATATGGGTGATGGGTTAAAAGGCTATTCAGGTGATAAAATGAAAAATATCATCGATAAATATACATCGAGTCCATTTAAAGGAATTTTGATTGGAGCGTTTGTAACCTGTTTAATTCAATCCAGTTCGGGAACTACTGCTCTAGCAATTGGTCTAATTCGTTCAGGGTTGATGACTCTTGAACAATCAATTGGAATAATTATGGGTGCTAATATTGGGACCGTAATAACTTCAGTTTTTGTTGGTTTAAAAATATCACAATATGCTGTTTATTTTATTATTTTAGGCGCAGCTTTTTTAATGTTTTCTAAAAATAAAAAAACAAAATATATGGGACAGGTTATTTTTGGATTTGGATGTTTATTCTATGGTTTAGAATTAATGGGTGATAACCTGGCAAACATTTCCAAAGTTCCTGAATTTAGTCAGGTTGCCAACTATTTATCAAAAAATCCCTGGTTAGGATTACTTGGTGGAACTATCTTAACTACAGCTGTTCAATCTTCAGCAGCAGTAATTGCAATTGCTCAGCAAATGTATGGTGCTGGTGCAATTGGACTATCAATTGCCCTACCGTTTTTATTTGGTAGTAACATTGGTACAACCATTACTGCTGTTTTAGCTTCGTTTGGTGGAACTATTCCAGCCAAAAGAGCAGCTTTTTTCCACGTATTATTTAATGTTGTTGGTTCAATTATATTTATGCTGATCTTATCACCATTTACAATGTTGATTCAATGGTTAGCTAGTTCGATAAGCATTTTACCAGAATTACAACTGTCATTAGCTCATGGTATCTTTAATATTGTAACCACCGCTTTCTTCTTTCCTTTGATTCCATCAATTGTTAAATTGATCAAGAAAATTTTACCAAGCAGTAAAAAAGAAATTAATATGGATCTAAGTGAACTTGATCAAAATGTTGTTCAATTATTCCCGAGCCATGCATTAGAAATAGCTAAAAACAAAATCGTTGAGATGGGCTATATTACAATTGAAGCAGTTGAAGGCATTCGTGCTTACTTCGATAGTAAAAACAATACAGCAAAAGATAGTGTATATGAAATGGAAAATGCTATCAATACTTTAGATGCTAAAATAACAGATTATCTAGTTTTGATTTCTCATGAAACATTAAACGATCATGATTCCAATGATTATTTGGCTAATATGAAAGCTATAAAAGATTTTGAAAGAATCGGGGATTTGTGTATTAATATTGCAAAATACTATGAAGCTATTTATGATGAAAAAGAAGATTTTTCATCAGAAGCAAGAAAAGATTTAGAGATGATGATGGATATGGTAATCGATATGTTAAATCATGCTGTTACGGCTTTTGATAAACACGATTTAGAAGCTATTGATTATGTAGATGATAAAGAATCCGATCTTGATTACTTTAACAAAAAAGCTAAACAGCGTCATATAAAACGAGTAAGTAATAAAACTGAAAAATCTACTTTGGTTAATTCTACTTATGTTGATATTTTAGCTAATTTAGAACGTATGGGAGATCATTGTCAAAATATTGCTGAAGCTTATGTGCTTGACGAATCTGCTTATGTTACTGAAGAACCTGAATCTGCTTTTTCTAAGTAAAACTGTGTAAAACACGGTTTTACTTTATTATTTTATCAAAAAATGATAGTCTATATTAGAGAAGAAAAAGGAGCCGTTTATGAAAATTAAATTAACAAATTATGATCCTAGTGACTATAAATTATTAGAAACAAAACTCAATACTTTATCCATACAGGGCTATAACTGCAGCACTGCTGATATATTTACTGTCTTTAAACATGATAATAAACGTTTTTATTATAAAACCGATATTTTTATTCCAAATAAAAGCAGTGGTCTTGGCAATCGTGAACAACGCGATAAATGGTTATTAAATTATATTGATCATGGCTATAAGTTTATTGGTAAATCGAATAAAATATATATTTTTAAAGCTGAAAAAAATATAAAAATCAAAGAAACTAATAAAAAACAGCTATTAAATTATTTTAAAAAGAATAAAACATTATATAATATTTTCTTTGTTTTTATTACCCTATTTTTATCATTTTTATTAATTCCTAATGTTTTTGTAAATAATGATCCTAATGAATTTATTACTAATGGAGCTATTTTAATTCATTATGCACCACTACTATTATGTATCTCTTTAATAGTTCGTTTTTTTAGCAATTATATTCAAACTGAAAAAATTAAAAATATTTTAACTAAACAAGCCGCATTACAATCAAATAAATTACAAGAATTTCGTTTTATCTTATCAAACTGGCTATTTATTATCTCCTTTTTTATGATTATTAGCGGTTTTACACTAGATATTATAGAGAGAAAAAATATGCCGGTAACTGATAATATCTTAACCTTAAATGATCTAGGTTATTCTAGTAAACCTAGTGAGACATATACTAAAAGTTCTAGTTTAATGATTAAGGAATCATACAGTTATTTTGAAAGTAATGATGATAATGCTCTAAAAATAAATTATTATTGTTTTTCTTCTAACAATAAAGCTAAAAAAAATTTAAAAAATTATCTAAATAATAATAATTTTAAAAAGAAAAAGCAAATAGCTAACGGCTATTTACTTTCTAATAATTCTACTTATGATAGTATTATCTTTGTTAAAGAAAATCAATTGATCATTGTCCAAACAACCTTTGATTTATTAAAAAATAACATCTATCAAAATATTCTTGATTTTAATTACTAGCCTCATCCATAGATGGGGCTAGTTTTATAACTTAGTTAATAATTTAATCACTTCATCAATTTTTTGATCCGCATCATGTTCATTAATCGCATTTTTTACACAATAATTTAAATGATTTGATAGAACTTCATTATTAGCATTTTTAATCAATGACTGGATGGCTAATAACTGATTTGAAATATCAATACAATAACGCCCGTCTTCAATCATTTTAATAACTGCATCAATTTGTCCACGAGCTGTTTTTAAACGCAGCAATACTTTTTCATTAGACATTATTAATTTCCACTACCTTATATCCTGCTTTTTCCACTGCCGCTTTTAAAACAGAATCATCTAAACTAGTTTCAACAATTGCATTATTAGTTTCTAAATTAACAACTGCACTTGTATCCGCTAAATTATTCAAAGCTTCCTCAACATGTTTTTTACACATTTGACACATCATACCTTCAATTTTAATTTCTTTTTTCATCTTCTTACTCTCCTTTTTATAATATGGTTTAAAACGTTTTAATCTAAGGGCATTACTTACCACACAAACAGATGAAAGCGACATACATAAAGAACCAATCATTGCATCTAAACGTAATCCTAATAAATGGTAGAAAATTCCAGCAGCAATTGGAATTCCAATTACATTATATATAAAAGCCCAAAATAAATTTTCCTTAATATTTAAAATTGTCTTTTTCGATAATTCAATTGAAGAGACAATATCTCGCATATCATCTTTCATCAAAATAACATCAGCAGCATCAATTGCAATATCATTACCTTTTCCAATAGCAACACCAACATCACTGCGAACTAAAGCTGGAGCATCATTTATTCCATCTCCTACCATCATAACACTCTTGCCTTGGCTTTGTAACCTCTTGATTACATTTTCTTTATCCTGAGGTAACACTTCAGCAATCACTTCATCTAATCCCAGCTGTTGATTAATAGCATTAGCTGAAGTTTTCAAATCACCAGTAAGCATCACTGTTTTAATCTTCATTTCTTTCAAACGTTTGACTGCCTGTTTACTAGTTTGTTTAATATCATCAAAAACACTAACTAACCCGATTAGTTTATTTTCACCAGCTAGAAAAACTAACGTTTTACCCTGAGCTACACAACTATCTATTTTATCTTGGTAATCACTAAAATCAATATTATTTTCTTTAATCATTCTTAGATTTCCAACTAAATAATCTTGATTTAAAACTGTTCCTTTAATTCCTAATCCACTTAATGATTCGAACTTATCAGTTTCGATCAATTCAATCTTTAATTCTGCAGCTTTTTGAATAAAAGCATCAGCTAAAATATGACTAGAACCTTTTTCTAAAGACGCAATAATCTTAATCACTTCTTCATTAGATAAACTATTACTATAAACATCACTAACCTGTGCTTTTCCTTGCGTTAAAGTCCCTGTTTTATCAAAAACTACAACATCAATATTATTTTCATTTTCCAAAACACTGGCACTTTTAATCAAAATCCCATTAGCAGCTCCAACACCTGTAGAAACCATAATTGCTACAGGTGTTGCTAAACCTAGTGCACATGGACAAGAAATAACTAGTACTGCAATGGCATTGGTAATTGCAAAATTTAATCCCATTCCAGCAAGCAGCCAATAAACAAAAGTTATGATTGCAATAATGATTACCGTCGGAACAAAATATTTCACTACTCTATCAATCATTCTTGTCATTGGTGCTTTGGAACTAGAGGCTTCTTCAACCAGTTCAATTATTTTAGCTAAAGTACTATCTTCAACCGTTTTTGTCACTTCGTATACAAAGCTTCCCTGAAGATTATTTGTTCCACCAATTACTAAATTATCAGCTTCTTTTTCAACTGGTAAACTTTCTCCAGTTATCATTGATTCATCAACTGAACTAAATCCTTGAATGATCTTACCATCTACAGGAATCGTTTCATTAGCCTTAACCAAAACCTTATCATTGATCTTAAGTTCAGAAATCTTAACAATCTCTTCTTTTCCATCATTTATTCTACAAGCCATATCAGGTGCCAATTCTAATAATCGGCTTATAGCATCAGTTGTTTTCTTTTTTGATTTTGCTTCTAAATATTTACCAAAACTAATTAATGTCACGATCATTCCCGCTGATTCTAAATATATATTATGAACTAAATGCATTTCCATCATTGTTCCATTGAGAGCCAATATCAAAGAATAAAAGCTATATATAATCGCCGCACCTGAACCTAGGGCAATCAAAGAATCCATCGTTGGATCAAAATGAATCAAATTCTTAAACCCATTAATAAAATAATCCTTTTTCAAAATTAAAATTGGGATCAAAAAAATAATCTGCAAACTAAAATTAATATAACTATTCTCTCTAATAAAAGCAGGTATTGGATAACTTACCATTGATGACATCGAAACATACATCAATAAAGCTAAAGCAACAAAACAATAAATAAGTCGTTTTTTTAAATCACTTAAATCATCGTTGTCTACTAAACTCTCATCAAACAAACTGGCCTGATAACCACCATCATTTACTGCCTTAATAATTGATATATCACTAACACAACTCTCATCATAATCAACATTCATAGAATTAGTCAATAAATTGACTTCCACATTATTAACTCCCGGCAATTTACAAACACTATTATAAACATGGTTTTCACAAGCAGAACATGTCATTCCTTTAACACTATATTTTTGTTTCATAAGCTCCTCCTATCCCCCTGCCCGAGGGGTACGGTTAAAGTATAGCTTATAATTAAAAATAATGCAAAAGAAAAGCACTAAAAAATATTATATTTATAATTGTTAATAAAAAGTAGTAATCTCTTCAACTGCTTTACGCTTTGGCCGTTCAGGATCAATATCACCTATTCCCACTGCAATAACAGCTACGATTATTTCTTGTTCAGGAATATTTAACATTTTCCTGATTTTTTTCTCATCACGAATTCCCATTACTAAAGTCGCTAATCCTAGTTCAGTTGCTTTCAAAATCATATTTTGATTATGAATTCCTAAATCATAACAACCCCATCCATTAGCTAACTCATTACTAGGATTACCATTACGTTCAAAGCCTGAACGATTTTTAACAAATGTTGTAACAATTAAAACAGGAGCATCTTTACAATTTTCCTGATTAAATGCTGGTAAACAGATTGCTTTAAATTCTCCTAATAATTCTTTTGAAGTAATTACATGATAACGAGCTGTTTGACTATTTTTCCATGATGGTGCTTCAATCCCCGCTTGAATAATTTGTCTGATTTTTTCTAAATCAATAGCTTCATTTTTATATTTTCTAATACTTCGACGTTGTTTAATAACCGTTTCTAATTCCATTTTTATTTCCTGCCTTTTCTTCTATTAATTGAGTGGAAGAAAATAAACAATAAATTATTTATTTTCAACCTTTCATACTATGCATATATTACCAGCATAAAATGGGCTAATTATTAGCCCATTTTATTTATTTAATTCAATCATTAAATTACAAATTTTATTAGAGAATTCAACTGGATTATCAATTGAAAATCCTTCAATTAACAATGCTTGATCATATAAGATACTTGCATAATCTCCAACCTTATCTTTATTATTTTCATAAACTTTTTTCATGGCATTAAAAATATCATGATTTGGATTGATTTCTAAAATTCTTCCAGCTTTAACATCATTACCCTCAGGCATTTGGTTCAATACCTTCTCCATCTCAAATGATACACCATCGCTTGATACTAAACATACTGGATGTGATTTTAAACGCGAAGATACTTTAACATCAACTACTTTATCACCTAATGAATCTTTGATTGCAGTTAATAAATCTTTATTTTCTTCATTAGTTTTTTCTAGTTGTTTCTTTTCTTCTTCCGTTTCAATATCTAGATCACCTTGCGCTACTGATTTAAATGGTTTTTCTTTATAATCCCGCATCATCTGGAAACAAAATTCATCAACATTATCAGTTAAATATAATACATCATATCCTTTATCTTTAACTAATTCCACTTGTGGTAAAGTAGCAATTTTTTCTCTAGTTTCACCACTAGCAAAATAAATTTCTTTTTGTCCTTCAGGCATATTTTCAACATATTGAGCTAGTGTAATTAATTTTTCTTCTTTACTAGAATAGTATAATAATAAATCTTGAAGTTTCTCTTTTAACATTCCATAACTATTATAAATACCAAATTTTAATTGTAATCCAAAACTATTGAAGAACTCTTCGTATTTTTCACGGTCCTTTTTAAGCATTGTTTCTAATTCAGATTGAATTTTCTTTTCAATCTTATCAGCAATTACTTTTAATTGTCGATCATGCTGCAACATTTCTCTTGAAATATTTAATGATAGATCTTCAGAATCAACTAATCCTTTAACAAATCTAAAATGTTCAGGAACTAATTCACTTGCTTTATCCATGATAAAGACACCACGTGAATATAATTGTAATCCTTTTTCATATTCATTTGAATAATAATTCATTGGAGGTTTAGAAGGAATAAATAATAAAGAATCATATGATACATTACCTTCAACTCGAGTATGAATTATTTTTAATGGATCATTAAAGTCATTAAACTTATCTTTATAAAATTCATTATATTCTTCTTCAGTAATATCTTTTTTATTTCTTTTCCATAATGGAACCATAGAATTTAAAGTTTGATTTTCAATTACATCTTCATATTCATCGCTATCTTCTTTTTTCTTAGAAACAGTCATATCCATCTTAATTGGATAATGAACATAATCAGAATATTTCTTTACTAAATCACGAATATGATACTGATTTAAATATTCATCATAATTTTCATCTTCAGTATTATCCTTTAAATATAATTTAATTGTTGTACCATGATCACTAACATTAGTTTCATAAATTTCATAACCATCACTAACTTCAGATACCCAAGTATGTCCTTGATCACTGCCATACTTTTTGGAAATTACTTCTACTTTTTTAGCAACCATAAAAGCAGCATAAAAACCAACTCCAAATTGACCAATTATATCAATATCATCATGATCATTTTCATTTTTGAATTCAAATGAACCACTATTAGCAATCGTACCTAAATGAGTTTCTAATTCATCCTTATCCATCCCAATACCATGATCTTTAATCATTAAAATACGATTATCTTTATCCAAATTAATTTCAATATTTAAATCATCACGATTGATTGATGAAATATTTTCAGTAAGTGCTTTATAATATAATTTATCACTCGCATCACTTGCATTAGAAATTAATTCTCTTAAAAAAATTTCTTTATGTGTATAAATAGAATTAATCATTAAATCTAATAATCTTTTTGATTCTGCTTTAAATTGTTTTTTTTCAGCCATAATTACATCTCCATTCTTGTATTAGCACTCATCTTTTCTTTGTGCTAAAACTATTTTAATACAACAGATTAGCACTGTCAACACCTGAGTGCTAGTTTTTTTACAATTTTTTTAAATTTTAAAGTTATTGAATTAAAATCTATGCTGTTTTTAAAATTATTTTTTCATTTGATCCCAATTTAACAGTTTATCTCTATACAACTAATGAAATTCTTAACGCACAAAAGAATGACTATAAATATAAAACAGCTCCTGACTTGACAAATATTTTTTCTCCATTGTTTCTAAACTATCATCAAAACACTGTGCTGCTCGTTCATCAATATCCATAACTGGGCTATCATAATAGATCCATTTTCTTCCATCCAGAACATCTGATTTAAGTTCTTTTACCATCATCGCGGCTGGGTACGTTCCATCTTCAAGGCAAATATTATATTTCTGACAACTTATAAAACCACTACTTACATAATTATTCGGATTACCAAATATAACAATAACATCATAGCCAAGTGCAGCTGCCTTTTCAAAAGAATATTTCATTAGCTTTTTTCCATATCCTTTCCGCTGATATTCAGGCAAAATACTGACTGGACCAAAGGTAAGAATATTTTTTTCTTTTCCAGATTCATCAATCAGCTTTGCTTTCGTGTACATGATATTTCCAATAATTTGATTATCAACTTCAATTACTAAATCCAATTCATGAAGAAAGTCTTTATGTTCTCGCATAATATGAACTAAATAATGCTCAACACACCCTGGAATATATAAATTCCAAAAAGCCTTTCTTGTTATTTCTTCTACTTTTTCATAGTCTAATTTTTCTTCATTTCTAATATTAATTATTTTATTCATCTAAAATCCCCATTAATCTATTTCTATTATTATTTTTATTAAGTTCTGCAATTTTTTTACTAAACAACATTTTTATCTTCTATATATTTCACCATTGATAAAACTCCCACTGTTACAATAACAATTATGCAAACAATATTAAATAGTCTATCCATATATAAACAGTTTTCTTCTCTTCTATCATTTGCTTTTACCTTTAATATTTCATCGTCTCACAAAATAAGTCTTCTATAAAATCAAACATTTCACCTGCCTCTTTTTACTAATAAATCAAATAATTCTATATATATTATTCCCTTTTTTAATGATAGACTAAACACTAAAAATCGTAATCCATCTTTGAAATATGATGATTATCTAACCCCTAATTCTACAAAAATCAAAATATTTAAGGCTGTTTGTACTTTCATATTGATAAAGCCCGTAAATACAAGGTAAATCGATATCTGCCAGCTTATGAAGAGATGATCAAAAAAAGTTATTCTTCATAAAAAATGATAAATTGCTTATAAATAACAACATTACTATCTATAATCTAAATATTTCTTATCTGCTATGGTCATGTAATAATAAAAGTCATTCATTAAATTATTCCTAAATTAATAAACTCATTATAGACCCCATCTTCATCAACACTTTTACAAATAGTTGATGCTATTTCTTTAAGCCTTGTACTACCATTTGCCATAACTACTCCATAATTAACAAAATCAATCATTTCATAATCATTCATACTATCTCCAAAAGCTATCGTATCTTTTATATCAATATTTAAATAATTGATTACATATTGAATACCAGTAGCCTTATTATCAGTCTTTGAAATCAATTCTCCATTAAATATATTTTCATCAAATATATCATGAATCACTATATTAACATCATCCTTTAACTGATTTAAAGCATGATCAAGTTTTTCCTGATTTAACGAAATAAAACAGATCTTATGAATATCTTGATCAATGTAATTATCTATATCTTTAATATTAAATTTATCTTGGTGCTGAGCTTTTAAACGTTCAAATTCAGAGTTGCCTGCTTTAAAACTTTTTCCTCCAATAAACAGTTGTACCATTTTATCTGACATAAAAGTTATATTTGTGCATTCATAATTATAAAAAATACTATTTTCATCAAAAATATTGGTAATTTTATCAACTAATGATTTATCAAAATAAGTACTATGTACAATCTTGTTATCTATTTCTACATAACTGCCGGCACTGGCAATAATACCATCAAATTCTACTGCCGCTAATTCATTTTTAATACCGGCTTTGTTTCTACCCGTACAAATAAAAACCTTATGTCCATTTTTACGAGCTCTTTTTATTCCATCTTTTACCTTTTCACTCATTTCCTGATGATTTGCTACTAATGTTCCATCCACATCTAAAAAAACTGCTTTTTTATCCATAAACCCTCCTAAAATATTATTTATTTTATTATACGACCATTATGCTGATTTTCTCTTTTTTTACCAATAAAGAAAAAGAATAGGAAGTGCTTTAACACTTCCCTGCATGATCATGATGGTAATTATCAACTAAATTATTTTTACTATTACACAAACTACCACAGCTTCCACAATTACCTCCGCAGCCTGATTTACCATTAGCCTTATCTTTTCTAATTGAACGTATTGCCAAAATAACTGCAGTTACAATAATTATACTTACTAAAATTGTTGATAAATTCACACCTATCCACCCCATCACAAACATCCTCTCTATTTTTGAGTAATTACATTATCTAAATTAACATCAAAATTTTTACTTACTTTATATGGACGGACCAACAAATAGATAAAGCCAATTACTACTACAATTGCAATAATTGTGGCAATTGAAAACACTCCTGTAATAACAGCATTACCAATCTGGTATACACAAAACGCAACTAAATAAGCAAATACAGTTTGATAAATAATTGCAAAAGCAGTCCATTTACCATTATTCATTTCTCTTTTAATTGCTCCCATCGCAGCAAAACATGGAGCACAAAGTAAATTGAAAATCAAAAATGAAAACGCTGCAATTTGAGTATAGCTAGATGCTAAAGAGCCCCAAATTTCAACCCCATCTTCAGCAACTTCAGCAAAGCCGTATAAAATACCAAATGTACCAACAACATTTTCTTTCGCTACTAATCCAGTTAAGGTTGCAACTGCACCTTTCCAATCACCCCAGCCAAGAGGTGTAAATAACCAGGAAATCATATTGCCAATTGAAGCCAAAATACTATGATCCAATTGAGTATCTTCAAGCATTGTAAACTGTCCATCAACAAATCCAAAATAAGAAGTAAACCAAATTAAAATTGTAGATAACAAAATAATTGTACCAGCTTTTTTAATAAATGACCATCCTCTTTCCCACATACTTCTTAAAACATTTAAAAGAGTAGGCATATGATAAGCTGGTAATTCCATTACAAAAGGAGCTGGATCACCTGCAAAACGTTTAGTTTTCTTTAAAAGAATGCCAGAAGTAATAATTGCTGCAATACCAATAAAATACGCTGCTGGGGCAACCCAAGAAGCACCATTAAATAACGCTCCAGCAATTAAAGCAATAATTGGTAACTTAGCACCACATGGAATAAATGTAGTAGTAATAATCGTCATTTTACGATCACGATCATTTTCAATCGTTCTTGAAGCCATTATACCGGGAACCCCACAGCCTGTGCCAATTAACATTGGAATAAAAGATTTACCAGAAAGACCAAACTTTCTAAAAATACGGTCCATGATAAAAGCAACACGTGCCATATATCCACATGATTCAAGAATCGCTAAAAAGAAAAATAATACTAACATTTGCGGAACAAATCCTAATACAGCCCCAACTCCAGCTACAATCCCATCTAAGATCAAACCATTTAGCCAACTGGCAGTTTTTAATGATTCCAATAAACCCTCAACTAAACTTGGGATTGATGGAACAGCCATACCAAATAAGCTCCAGCCATCCCCAAATACACCATCATTAGCCCAATCAGTGGCCCATGTTCCTACTGTACTAACAGAAATATAATAAACTATATACATAACTAATGCAAAAATAGGCAAAGCAAACCAGCGATTAGTAACAATTCTATCAATCCTGTCAGAAACTGATAATTGCTCATTACTTCCTTTTTTATAACAGTCATTAATTATTGATGTAATGAATTGATATCTTTCATTAGTAATAATACTTTCTGCATCATCATCAAAATCTTTTTCTGTTTTAGTAATAATTGCTTCAACATCAGGAACTCTACTCATCAAACTAGTAATTTTATCATCACGTTCAAACATCTTGATTGCATAAAAGCGTCTCTGTTCACTTACGATATCTAAAGGAAGTACTGCTTCAATATTATCTAATTCTTTTTCTATCATTCTATCAAATTTATGAACGGGCACATTATTATTTTTTAAATCAGCCAATTTAACAGCCTGTTTAGCTGCCTCTTTGATTCCTGTACCTTTCAAAGCTGAAATTTCAACTACCTGACATCCTAATTCTTTTGATAATTTATTAATATCAATTTTATCACCTTTTTTAGCAACAAGATCCATCATATTAATAGCCATCAAAACTGGAATCCCTAATTCCATAATTTGAGTTGTCAAATAAAGATTTCTTTCTAAATTTGTTCCATCTACAATATTAATAATTGCATCAGGTCGTTCTTGAATCAAATAATTACGAGCCACCACTTCTTCCAATGTATATGGTGATAATGAATAAATTCCTGGTAAATCCATTAATTTAACATTTTTATTCCCTTTTAATTTTCCTTCTTTTTTCTCTACTGTTACCCCAGGCCAGTTTCCAACAAACTGATTTGAACCAGTTAAAGCATTAAATAATGTTGTTTTCCCACTATTTGGATTACCTGCTAACGCAATTGTAATTGACATTTTTTCATCCTCCTATAAAACTTCAATCATGGCAGCATCTGCTTTACGTAATGATAATTCATATCCTCTTACCTTTACCTCAATTGGATCTCCCAATGGTGCAACTTTACGAACAAAAACTTCTGTACCTTTAGTAATTCCCATATCCATGATCCTTCTTTTAATAGCACCATCACCATGCAGTTTCACTACTTTAGTACTCATACCACATTTTACATCTCTCAATGTTTTCACTTATTAATCCCCCTTAAATCATAATCTTATTAGCCATTTCCTGACTAATTGCTACTCTTGATTCTTTAATTTTAGTAATTAGACTCCCTTGATTTTTACTTACAACGATGACAGTACTACCAGCTGTAAAACCAAGAGACTCTAAAAATAATTTTACTTCCTGTCTGCCACCAACCTTTTTTATCGTTTGCATCTCACCAATATTTGCCATTGTTAAAGGCATCATCATCACTTCCTCACTTTTATGTTAGCTATAACTAACTAAAACTATGTTATACCCGACTAACAAAAATGTCAATACTATCTCGTAAAAAAGTTAGAATATTTTAACTTTATCAATAAAATCATTCTTATTAAAATAATTTACAAATCAAATATATATATCACTAATTATGATTATTCAATTTCAAATTGCTAAGATAATGCATTTTTTAATATTACAGCAAATTATCTGTTTTTTTAAAAAACTGTAAATTACACTTTTAAATTAATTTATTTTAAAATATAGACTATAATTATTATGTATGATTCTAAATAAATTTACATTTTTATACATACAATAAAAAACCTATCAACAATTGAAAAAGCTGTCTAAACAGCTTTTTATATTTCAACAATTTGTCCTTCACTAATTTTTAACTGTATGTCACATCTTTGAGCCAAGGAAGGCGAATGAGTAACAATAATAACACACTTTTCATTTTTATGTGCTAAATCAATGAACATCTTTAAAATTTCTCGAGAATTTTTCTCATCAAGGTTACCAGTTGGTTCATCTGCTAAAATTAAATCAACATCTTTAGCAATTGCTCTAGCGATTGCTACACGCTGCTGCTGTCCGCCTGACAACTTTCTAATATCACGAAAGCATTGTTCTTTAGACAGCCCTAAACTATTTAAAATTTGTAAACAGTATTCTTTTTTATTAGGAACCTTAATTCCTGCTATCTCAATCGCATTAGCAACATTTTCATAGGCATTCATATAATGAATTAAATTATATGATTGAAAAACGATTGAAATATTATTTCGGCGATATTTGTTTAAACCTATTTTGACTGTATCTGTGCCTCTAAAAAAAACTTTTCCACCTTTTGGTTTATCCAATCCCCCAGCTAAAACAATTGTTGTTGTTTTACCGCTGCCACTAGCTCCAACAATAGCGTATATTTTCCCCTTTTCAAAATTATAATTTGCTTTATCTAAAATCGTAATACTATCAGAGCCATCTAAATAATGATATGAAATATTTTCAAAACCTAAAACTGTCTCCATATTACCCCTCCTTTCTCACTAAAATTTCTCTAGGTGACAATCTTAATATATATGCTGATGGTATAACAATTGAAACTAAGCAAATAGCAGCACTAATGCCTGCAAGCTTGACCACTGTTGGTGCAGTCAATGAAACATCTAATTCTGTATTTTCTGGTCCACTAAAAGCATCATTAAATATTTGTCTTTTAAAATCTGGATTTTTTGTTTCATCTTGACTTTCTATTTCTTGTTCTATCGCAGGTATTTCCATCTGTATAGGATTATTATTAGTTCCTGATTCAAGCATACTGCCAACAATATTAGAAACCATTTTCCCAGTTCCTAAAGAAATTACAAAAGCAGCTGCAGCAACCATCAGCATTTCAAACAACTGCTGTAATATGATCTTCCACTTACTTTGTCCAAGAGATAAAAAAATTCCAATTTCATAATAACGATTTCTAATCGTTAAAATTAGAATCAAACACAATACAGCACTTCCTGCCCCAATTACAACAATTAAAAATATTGTTGCAAAAGACTGTGTATTTTCTAAACTATTTACATTTTGTTGATATAAGCGATCATTG
The DNA here is from genome assembly GCA_021770925.1 of Erysipelotrichaceae bacterium. Taxonomy (GTDB): domain Bacteria; phylum Bacillota_I; class Bacilli_A; order Erysipelotrichales; family Coprobacillaceae; genus Thomasclavelia. The sequence goes on from JAETPY010000009.1 coordinate 17,233, forward strand.
GCATCTAATGTATAAGTTTCAAAATCAATATCACTTTTCTCTTTAGCTAATTTTTTGAAAGCATCAACATTTTCAGGATCATCTAAATAATAAGTTGCTGATGTTAGATTAGAATCACTGCCTGAAAAAACTTGGCCGATCGATAAATCAGTATAAATTGTATTAAAAGGATTATTTTGACCTGGTCCACCCATTTGCTGTGAATCAGTTACTTCATAAACTCCTACAATTGTTAAATCCTGGCTGATTGTTTCATCATTAACTGTCGCTGTCAATGTTATTGTATCTCCCACATTTAAATCATTATCACCAGCTAATGTTGTTTCAATAACACAATTATTAGTTCCAGTATCATCAGATGATAATAATCTTCCTTCAATTAAAGTATTTTTTTCTTCACTAAAAGTATCTAGATACTTCATAGTTATATTAGCATTAATTGAAAAATCACCTTGATTAATATCAAATGCTCCTCCTTCAAAACCTCCCGGTTTTTGCATTCGTGGTTCCCCCTGGCTTTCATCTGTGGCAGTAAGTTCTACTGGATCAATAGTATCACTATTAGCTGATGTTAAAATACTGTAGTTATAGTTATCAACATATTTCAAATCTTTTAATTGATCTGCCATTTCAATTGTAACACTAGATGCTACCTCACTAATAGCTTGACCCTTTTCTCTTTGCCCCATCATATTTCTCATGTTTGTTGTCAAAGTAATATCATTGCCAAGTGATGATCGAATTTGATCCATTGATTTTTTTGATGCACTTTGAATTGATAATCCTGCAATTATTAAGTTTGCAATTACAATCATAATTACAAATAATAATATAGTTTTACCAATGTTCTTTCTAATACTTAGAAACGCATTTTTTAACATATCATTACCTCCTATCAAAAATATAGCAAAACAATTATACAGATAAAATCGTCTAAATATGTGAAAAAAAGGAAACCCAAAAAGTCAATACCATCAAACCCTAAAAATCTTAATCCACAAAACATGAATAAAATTCATATTCCTTTCTATTTTTTTTAAATATCAAAATAGATTAATGTAATATCACAAGTCTGTGAACATTTAGTAATCAAACGACTATTTTAAAGTACCTTAAAATAGTTTTATAATTAATTATCTAGATATAACACTTTAAAAAATAAATATTTAAGATACAATAATTTTCTTACTGCTTTAATTTTTTAATTTTAAAATTATATTTATTATAGAAGCATCAAAAGCTTTAACCCATTGAAGAAGGAAATAAAACAAATTAATCTTAAATTATAAAAAAGCACATTTCATTTGTTGATATTTGACAAGCAAACTGATAGAGTACTGTATATTTTAAATATAAATATACAGTTTCAAAACTGTACTGGTTAAATAAAAATAATAATCAAAATTTTGAACAAAAAAAGATAGAATTAAAACTTTATCTTTCTAATCCTATCTTCTTTATATCTGTTTAAAACTAAAATTTTACTTTAATAGTATTACAAATATTTAATCATATTAACATTCTTTTCTTCTTAAATATACATATCCACCAGCAGTTAGCATCATTAAACCAGCAAATCCGATAATTATTGCATCATCACCAGTTTTTACTGATGATACTTTATCTGGTGCTGGATTTATATCTATTTTATCAGTTGTACCAGCAGCTGTTTTTATAGTTACATCTTTTACCACTTCTTTAGTTATATCGTTATAACTATATACTGCTTTTAATACTTGTTTTCCTAATTTGTTTGTATCAATTTCTTCGATTAGCGCTTTTTTAGTAACATCAATTTGGAATTGTTTACCATCTGCAGTTGTGAAAACTGCAATTACCTTCGGTTCAATTTTATCACCTTGAGTATATGTTTCATCAACATTTGTCAATGTAAGACTATCAAGTGTTGATAATTGAATTGAATCTAATAACTTGATATTTGAATTCAAACAATAATTAGTTGCCTGAGTAACAGCAGTCACTTGTTGTCTTAATGACTCCTGTCTACTTACAGGACAGCTGGCATTGTCTAAAATAGTAATTGCTTCACTTTTAGTTTTGTAAGCTTCTAATTGGAAAACTGTTTCAAAAATAGCAACAGCTCTTTGAATATGAGAAGCAGATGAAATCATCGCAATAGATTTTACTTCTGGTTTTTCTTTTAATAAAGCAAACGTATTAGTAGCATTACCAACTGTTGTTGGAGCTTTGTTTTCTACAATAATACGATCTTCGTCAACACCATGTTCAATTAACCAGGCTGCCATTTCGTCTCCTTCTGTTTTAGTTGGGTCAGCTGGAGAAGTTCCTCCACCAGTTACTGCAATATATGCATTAGGATATTTTTGAGCACTTGCTAATGTAACATTTAAACGATCAATCAATTCTGGCTGCATTTCACCTGTAGTTTGATCTAATTGAAATCCTAAAGTTACAATGCATAAGCTATTATCATTTGGCAATCCATCTGGCAATACAGCTTTATTAATTGGCATTGCTGTATCAGCATATTTCCAATAATCAATAATATTACTGTATGCCTGTCCTAATGCAGGATTTAATTCTTTCAATTCACTTAAACATCTTTGAATATCAATATCAGCATTGATAGCAGAGGCAGACCATCCATTATCTGAATTAAAATCACCAGTTGTATATTCATAATAATATGTTAAAATCTGACTTATCAAATTTTGTTCTGTATCTGTTGCAATATCAGCTGCTGATACATTTGATGTTACAGTAAATAACATAACAAAAGAAACAAAAACTGCTAAAACACTTTTTAATATTTTTTTCATTTTTCCTATCCTTTCCTATATTAAAAATTCTTTTTTAATACTATAATAAGTAAAATATTTAATTTATATAATAATTTTAACAATCACCACTATCTTTGTCAACCTATCTTTAAACTGTTACAGCTCTAAAGAATAAATTTTTTAATTTAAACCTTTTTTTGTTAAATGAGTTATAAACAGCAATATTATATTTCTTTTCCTATATGTTATTTCTTTTTAAGAGCATAAAGATCCTATATTTATTTTCATTTTTCAATGATCTTTTATGTTATAATAATTGTTTCTACTTAAACGATGAAGAGCGGATAAATCTTTTAAGTCTTGGGCACTTAGAACTTTGTTTCTAAGTGCTTCTTTTATCTCCTCACCTAATTGTCTTATTGCTTTAAATCTTCCTTCATTTCTTTCATACATTTCTAGCAGCTGCATGATCAAGTGTGACATGAGCATAATTGTATAATGTATTATTTAGTACAGTTTCAAACCTATACTTTTTTCACATTAAAACAAAACCAGAAGCAGATCATAATCATTTTATCTTACTTCTGGTCATATTTCTATCATCTTAATTTAAGGATATTGCCTGAAGGCTTCCTTACCATTTATGCTCTCATTTTAGAATTTTGTTCATTTCCTGATACAACAATGTTATCATCACCTAATTGATCTTTTGCATTTTGATTATCAGATTGTTGCTCGTTTTTTGGTTTTTTCATAAATTCACCTCAATAATAGTATGAACATATTTTTAAAAAAAATTCAAGATTTTAAAAAATTAAATAATCAAATAAAAAAGATAAGATTTTATAAAATATGAAACCTTATCTTTTAGATTCTCTTAAAATAATGATATTGAAAAATTTACCAATATATTATTCATCACCAAAGCAAATACCAATTGCTTTAGCAGCTCTTACTAATTCACCATTTGGATCCACATGTTTTTGTTTACCAAATTTTGCATCACCAATAACTTCTTCTAAAGAAGTATATGACATTTTTTCACCTTTTAAAGTAACAACATTACCAAACTTGCCTTCATTGATAAGTTCTAATGCCTTAACTCCAAAACGAATCGATAAAATTCTATCATATGACTGAATATCACCACCACGAATAATATGTCCTGGATTTACTGAACGTACCTCATGGTTTGGAATTGCTTTTTCCAAATCATCAGCAACTTTTGCAGCAATACCACCTAAACGAATTGGATCTGGACTATCTTCAACGATCTTTCCTATCACCTTTGTACCATCAGCATATTTAGCTCCTTCAGCTACAGCAATTACTGTATAAGGATATCCTTCTTCATCTCGTTTAGCAACATGTTTTACAATACTATCAATTGTAAAAGGAATTTCTGGAATTAAAATACATGAAGCATTTCCTGCCATACCTGAATATAAAGCAATCCATCCTGCATCACGCCCCATCAATTCACAACAAATAACCCGATGATGAGATTTAGCTGTTGTATTTAAACGATCAATAAATTCTGTACCAACTGTAGATGCACTAATAAATCCATATGTTAAATCTGTTGCTGGTAAATCATTATCCATTGTTTTAGGAATTCCAATTACGTTAACTCCTTTTCTTGAAAAATCACGTGCACTTGTTAATGTACCATCGCCACCTAGAACAACTAATACATCAACACCTGCTTTTTTCAAATTTTCAACCCCAACATCAGAAACATCTTTTTTAATCTTTCCACCATGTCCATCATCAACAAGATAGTCAAATAAATTATCTTTATTAGAACTAAATAAAATAGTTCCACCTTCTTTATAAATATTTTCTACCTTATCAACTGTCAATTCTATGTAATCATTGTTATATAAGCCACGGTAACCATAAACATAGCCAATAACTTCATACCCGTATTCGTTAATTGCAGCCTTTGTTACCGCTCTAATAACTGCATTTAAACCTGGACAATCTCCACCGCCAGATAATAATGCGATTCTTTTTACGTCTGCCATAAACATCCCTCCATGGATTCTATTATAAATTTTTTTTAGTGGAAACACAACATAAATATTATTGTTTCCACAAAATAATAACACAATTATTTATAATTGTATAAAATTTTGATACTGAAAATCTAACAAAATATTAAATTATCTATTCTTTAAATAACCTTCAATAATTCTAACTGGCAATCCGATAACAGTTTCAATATCTCCCTCTATTTTTTCCACTAGACATTTGCCAACCCCCTGAATAGCATAAGCTCCAGCTTTGCCCAGCCATTCATTTTTATCTAAATAATCATTAATATCCTGATCTGTTAAATTTTTAAAAGTTACTTCCGTACCATCATGAAAAGTTGTAATTCTGTCATTATCAATAATGGCAACTGCAGAATAAACAATTTGTGTTTGATTAGATAACTGCTTTAGCATTTTAAAGGCTTCTTCACGATTATGGGGTTTTCCTAACATCTTTTCTCTTAAACAAACCATTGTATCAGCGCCAATAACAATATCTTTTGGATATTTTAATGAAATAGGAAAAGCTTTTTGATAGGCCAGCTTTTCTAAACGTAAAGGAAGTGCTAGCTTTTCATCTAACACTTCATCTATTTTTACATAATCAACTATAAACTCAATTTTATGTAACTCTAATAGTTCTTTTCTTCTAGGAGAACTACTAGCTAAAATGATTTTTTTCATTACTCTGCCTTTGGTTCTTCCTTTTTTACAGGTTTAGGAAGTAATGCCTTTCTAGACACATTTACCTTTCCTTTATCATCTACCTTAGTAACCTTAACCTTAATAATATCTCCAAGTTTTACTACTTCACCCATTTTTTTAGTTCTTTCATAAGCATAATCGGAAATATGCAAGAAACCATCAGTGCCATCAAATAAATTTACAAAAGCATAATTATCTTCAACTCTAACAATTTTACCATCATATACTTCACCAACTTTAGCTTTTTTAACGATTTTTTCTATTAAAGACATTGCTTTATCAATTGCATCTTGATCATGATGATAAATAATAACGGTTCCATCCTGCTCAATATCGATTTTAACACCATCAGACTGTTCAATAATTTCATTAATTGTTTTTCCACCTTGACCAATGACAGATTTAATCTGATCTGGTTCAATTTTCATCATTTGAACTTTTGGTGCATATGGTGATAATTCAGCCCTTGGCTCACTAATCGTTTCTACCATATTAGCCATAATCTGTTGACGAGCCACTTTAGCTTGAGCTAGAGCCTCTTGTAAAATTTCTTTAGTAATTCCATCTATCTTGATATCCATTTGTAAAGCACAGATTCCTTTTTCGGTTCCAGCAACCTTAAAATCCATGTCTCCTAAATGATCTTCCATCCCTTGAATATCAGTTAAAATCGTATAGTCATCACCCTTTTTAACTAAGCCCATTGCAACCCCTGCAACTGGAGCCTTAATCGGTACCCCAGCAGCCATCAAAGCCATTGTTGAAGCACAGATAGAAGCTTGAGATGACGAACCATTCGATTCTAATACTTCTGAAACAACTCTAATTGTATATGGAAATGTATCCTCATCAGGAATAACTTGAGCTAATGCTCTTTCCCCTAAAGCCCCATGTCCAATTTCTCGACGCCCTGGTGCACCCATTCGACCAACCTCGCCAACTGAATATGGTGGGAAATTATAATGATGCATAAAACGTTTTTGATCTTCTAAACCTAATCCATCAATTTTTTGATGTTCTCCAATAGCACCTAACGTTGCTACAGATAAAACCTGTGTTTCTCCACGGGTAAATAAGGCAGAACCATGAACCCTTGGTAATAAATCAACTTGAGAATCTAATGGTCTTATTTCATCAAGTTTACGACCATCTGGTCTAATTTTTTCTTCAGTTATTAAACGACGTACCTCATCTTTTTCTAAATCATGCAAAATGATTCCAACTTGTTTCATTACATCTGCTTTTACTTCTTCATTTTCATATTCTTTATTATCATATTCTTCAGTTACTTGCGCAATTAATTCATCAATAGCTCCATATCTTTCTAATTTTCCAGGAATTGATACAGCAGCTACCATCCCATCTTTAGCTCGAGCTGCAATTTCTTCTACCAAATTGGTATCTAGCTCAAATAAAGGGATTTCAATTTTTTCTTTTCCACAAGCTTCAACAACTTTTTCCTGAAAAGCAATTAGTTCCTTAATCTTTTCATGTCCAAATAATAATGCCTCCAGCATGACTTCTTCGCTAACTTCTTTAGCATCCGCTTCAACCATATTAATAGCATCTTTAGTCCCTGCAACTTCCAAATTAATCAATGATCTTTCTAATTGTTCTGGTGTCCCATTTACAATAAACTCCCCGTCAACCAATCCAACATTAACCCCTGCAATTGGACCATTAAAAGGAATATCAGAAACACATAATGCTAATGATGCCCCTAACATCGCCGCCATTTCTGGTGTTGCATCTTGATCAACTGATAAAACTGTATTAACACTTTGAACTTCATTTCTAAAACCATCAGCAAATAAAGGTCTAATTGGTCGATCGATCATTCTAGCTGTTAATGTCCCATGTTCACTAGGACGTCCCTCTCTTTTCAAAAATCCTCCTGGAATTTTTCCAACAGAATATAACTTTTCTTCATAAGTTACTGTTAATGGAAAAAAATCAACATTTTTTGGTTCCTTTCCTGCAACAACAGTAGATAAAATTACTGTATCATTATATCTCACCAATACAGCTCCATTAGCTTGTTTAGCTAATTCTCCAATTTCCACACTTAGATTTTTACCATAAAAATCCATACTAAACACTTGTTTACTCATTCTTTCACCTCATCTATTATCTTAGCCATTATAACATATAAATTTCTATTTCAAAACAATTTATTACTTAACTACTGCAAAACCGTTTAAAAAAATGCTATAATACTAATCAGAGGTGATTTTATGAATGAAAATGAATTAAAAAGCTTAGAAGTATACAATGCAAAATTTAAAGAAGATCCTACTTCTTTCAATGATTTTCAAGCTAACGACTACATTAAATTATTGAAAAAAAGCGACAACAACGAAGAAGCTATTGAAGTCGGAAAGACATTTATGTCTCAATGCCCAAATCTAAAAGGATACCTAAATCAATACGGTTATGCTCTTTACAACAAGTTCATTAATATTGATGATAAAGAAATCAAAGAAAATGAAACTCTTTTCTTTAGTGTCCTTGATGATATCTTAGCAATCTGTAAACAAGAACGTTATTCGCCAATGGAACCATCTGTAAATCGGGCAATTAAATATTTACAGCGAGAAAAATCAAATGATTATGAAAAATTAATCGAAATGCTTAACTTATTAGATCCAAATTTATTGGATGATAAACCATTTACAAATCCTGAAGGAAAAGAATTTGAATCAAAAAAGGAACGTTATTATCGATTAAAAGTAAAAGTTTTATATGATGCTAAAAAACACAAAGAATGTGTAGAGGTAGCAAATAATGCTTTATCTTTACCTTTAAAATGGCATTTTAACACATTACAATGGATCAATTATCAAAGAGCTTGTTCATTAGTTGAATTAGAACAATATGAAGAAGCAAAGAAAATTTTCTTATCTTTACATAATCGTATCCGCAATATTAATTTTTATGAAGTTTTATATAAAACAAATACTAATATTGGTAATATCAAAGAAGCAAATGCTTATTTATTATATGAATTCTTTGAAAATGGTTATAATTTTGATCATTTAGGAATCTACTTAAGATTAAAAGAAGCCACAAATAAAACTAATGATCCTGAATTGATTGAGATCGTTGATCTTTTCTTAACAAAACTTTGTCAAGAAAATAACAAAGAATATACTCCAGAAAATGATTATGGAGATAAATACAAAGATCTGGATTCTAATGAACTTTATGATATTATGTATGAAAAAGTTATGGATAACCTTGATAAATATGTTGAAAGAGTTGAAGGTACAGTAGTTCATTACAACAATCAAAAAGCATTAGGAACTATTTCAAAATATGATGAAGATGGTATTTTCTTTAGACAAGCTGATTATGTTTATGATGAAGAAGTTCAACGTCGTGATAAAGTTGAATATACTCCAATTGAAACCTTTGATAACAAAAAAGGTATTGTAACTAATAAAGCTATTTTAATCGTTACTACTGAAGAATATTTAGACTTTGGTTACTAGAAAGATACCCCATGAGGGTATCTTTTTAAATATCCTTAAATGTCCATATAGCCTTACTTTACAGGTTATATGAACATTTTTACTATTAACTGATACTTAATACTTTTTTCATTTATTCTCGAAAAAATAGAAATCATAAAAATTCCTATTTTACTTTTACACCATCAAATAAATTATAAAGTACAAGTTCAATGTCCTGAAGATATTGACATATAGTTATTTACCTATATGAAAATAAATAATTTGATAATCCAAAAAACAACTGACATTTACCCAATTAGCTAAGCTTTTAGGATGTTCCAGACAAAATATAAAAATCAACAAACACTTTAGAGATTATTATCATTAAAAATTATAAAATAATTGATATAAAAATTTTAAAAACTGGTACTGTATCTAAAGCAATGATAAGTATTATTAAAAAAGAAGCATTAAAAAGCATTACGACCAATAGATAGCTAAAGTATCAAAATCTAATTGTTTCACCTTATCAAAGATAAAACAAAAAATGATAAAAATATATTGAACCTATTTTGAAATATTAAAAAAATGAAACTGCTAATAAAATAGTACATACATAAAAAATAAAATTGAATAAAGGAAAGATATTTTTAAGTTCTTATTTTAGCTTTACCTAAACTTTTCCATATCAAAACCATTTTAAAATAATCTAAATACTATCTTCTATATTTACAAGCACTATTTGACAATATCTAACACACACCCTGCTTCATTTATTTTTTTCATAATCGGTGCAGGTAAAAGCGTATTGGTAATAATTACATTTATAGAATCCCAATTTAAAGCCTTATAAGAACTTGTCTTTAAGAATTTACTATCATCAACTATTAAACACACATAAGAGCTTCTAGAAGCGACTTTCTTTTTTACTGCAGCATCTTCATATTCTTCCACATATATACCATCCTCTTTTATTGCTGCAGCACCAATAAAAGCAATATCAAAATAGATATTTTCTAACATTTCTAATGCTTGGCTCCCGTACATATAACGATTATAATTATTGTACTTTCCCCCAATCATATGTGCATCACAATAATTTGCCAGCTTTTCAATATTATCAAGTGAATGGCTATAAGCTTCAATTTTTTTAGGAACTATTTCACATATTTCCTTAATAGTTGTTGAAACATCGAAAAAACAAACTTTGTGAGCTTTAAGATATTTAACTGCTTGAACTGCTAAAACTTTTTTTATTTCTCTATTTTTAACTTGTCTATCACGATAATGATCAATTGGTGAATGTAATGATGTTATGGTTATTCCCCCATGAGTACGCGTTGCTAATCCTTCATCAACTAATTTTATAATATCCCTTCTTGCTGTATCTCTAGAAATATTGAACTTCTTCATGATATCTTGATTTGTTAAAGTTTTTTCTTTTTTTAAAAATTCTAATATTTGATAAACTCTTTCCTCTTGATACATATTTTTTATTCCTTTTCAATCAAATTTTCTAAAGCATAAACAATCCCATCTTGATCATTAGACCTAGTATGTCTTACCATTTGATTTAAAACGCCTTGAGGAGCATTTGCCATTGCAAAACCTAGTCCTGTTGTTAAAAGCATATCAATATCGTTATAATTATCACCAAAAGAAATTGTTTTTGTAATATCAATATCCTTCTTTTCACATAATAAATTTATAGCATTAGCTTTAGATATTGATTTATCCATAATTTCTAAGTAAGTATCTTTAGATTTATATATAGATAAAAAATCATACTTTTCAAGCAGTTTTTGTTCAACCAAATCAATAATATCCTTATCTGCCATACATAAAATTTTATGTACTTCTACTATTTTAGTAAAATCCAATTTTTCAGGTATGAGTCCTGTTATAACAGCTTCTTGTTTGACCCATGGATTTTCAAGATTATCACTCATCCAGCAATCATTACTACAAATACTAATACTTATTTCAAAATTTTTTTTAATAAATTTATAAATCTCTTTTACTTTAGCTACACTTAAACCCTTTGAATATATAACTTTATCATTCTCATCAATTACCATTCCCCCACTATAGCTAATAATTGGAACTTTAACAGCTAGTTGATCTACAACTTTCTTTATTCCTCCAGGAGTTCTTGCTGAAACTAAAACAAATGGAATTCCTTGATTTACTAATTTCTGAATTTTCGTTTTTGTTTTATTAGTTATTTTATGCTGTGAGTTCAATAATGTTCCATCAATATCACTAAATACACATTTATATTGCATATATCATACCTCCTAGTACTTATTATACTTATAAACAATTAAAAATCAACAAGATATTACTTATATATACTTATATTCGCTTAAAAATTATCAAAATAAAAAGCATCTTTGATGCTTTAATCTTTTTCCATAAAATCTCTCATCGCCTTAATGCTTTCATCTGAAATAACGTGTTCAATCAAACAAGCATCTTTATCAGCAATTTTTTCATCTATATGTAATACTTCTATAAACAGCTGCTTTATTGTTTGATGCTTACTGCAAATAAACTTTGCAGTTTTTTTACCTTTGTCAGTTAATTTAATATCTGCATATTTTTCATAATTTACATAACCATTTTTAGCTAAAACAGCGACTGCATTATTCACACTAGGTTTAGAAACTCCAAGTTGTTTAGCAATATCACTCACTCGAGCCTTTTTTCCATCTAAAGACAGCTCATATATTAGCTCCAAATAGTTTTGCATTGCAATTGTCATTTCTTCCATCTTTATCACCTCATTGAATTAATCATACCATATAATTTTGAAGGGAACAAATATAAATGCCTATAAACAGCTATTTTACCTGCATAATAATAAATGAGGTGAAATAATGGAATATTTACTATCATTAAGTCCATTTATAATTGTGTTAATTGTAGCAACTTTTAATTGGTTAATGACATTTTTAGGTGCTTCATTAGTATTATTTGTTAAAAGTGCAAGTAAAAAACTAGTCTGCATTGCTCTGGGCAGTTCAGCAGGAATTATGATTGCAGCATCCTTTTTCTCACTTATTTTACCAGCCAAAGAGCAGCTTGAAAATACTGGTAAACTAAACTTATTAGTTATCCCCATCGGTTTTATTTGTGGTGTAGGATTATTAATGCTGATCGATAAACTACTTCCTCATGAACATATGATGAGCCATGTTCAAGAAGGAATAAATCCTAGTCACTATTCCAAAAACAAGCTGTTAATGCTGGCAATGACATTGCATAATATTCCTGAGGGTCTAGCTGTTGGAGTTGCTTTTGCGGGATGTCAAAATGGAAATTATTTATCTGCATTAATCTTGGCAATTGGAATTGGAATTCAAAACTTTCCTGAGGGGACAGCTATTTCTTTACCAATGCATCAGTGTGGAAAAAGCCGTTTTAAAGCAATGATGTACGGGCAGTTTTCAGCTATTGTTGAAGTACCTGCAGCCTTGTTAGGGTTTATTTTTGCCACATTAGTAAATGGTATTTTACCGTTTGCGTTATGTTTTGCTGCTGGCGCAATGATGTTTGTATGTATTGAAGAATTAATTCCTGAGGCTAATGCAACAGAGGGAATAGACTTAGGAACGATTAGTTTTATGATTGGTTTTATCATTATGATGTCACTTGATATTTTACTTTCATAAAATTTTTAATCATTATCACTTATTGACAAATTGATAATGATAACGTATCATAATAGTAACAATTTATTAAACAAAGACAGTGAAGTGAACTAGTAAATATAACTTAGATATCAGAGACATTGTGGTTGGTGCAAACAATGCGTTAAGGAATATTGAATTCATCATGGAGTTGGATACTGACATGTAGGTAATCATCGGTTACTAGCCGTTATCGTAGTAAAGTTTTACACTTATTAAGATTATTAGTGCGAGCTAATAATGAATCTGGGGTGGTACCACGGCTCTGTCGTCCTCTTTTGAGGACTTTTTTGTTTAATAATAAAAAATGGAGGGACTATTTATGAAAAAATTATTAAAAAGTTTATTAGCTTTAACTGTTGTATTTGTTATTACTGGATGTGGTACAGGAAATCAAGACAATGGTGAAGCAAAAGATTTATCAGATGTTAAAATTGGGGTTATCCAATTGATGCAACATGATGCGCTTGACGCTTCATACAAAGGATTTAAAGAAGAATTAGTTAAAGCAGGTGTAAATGCAGATAATATTGATTATCAAGTTGCAGGCGATCAATCTAACTGTACTACTGTTGCTGATAAATTAGTTAATGGTGGTAACGATTTAATTTATGCAATTGCAACTCCTGCACTTCAAGCTGCAGCTGCTGCAACAACTGAAATTCCTATTATCGGTTGTGCAGTAACTGATTATGAAAGTACTAAACTTGTTAAAAGCAACGACAAACCTGGTGGAAATGTTACAGGGGCTAGTGATTTAACACCTGTAAAAGAACAATTTGATTTAATGCAAAAAATGTTACCTAATGCTAAAAAAGTAGCTATCATGTATTGTGGCAGTGAAGATAATTCAATCTTCCAAGGAAATTTAGCTGTTGAAGCTGCTAAAGAAAAAGGATATGAATATAAGGTTTATAAAGTATCTGATTCTAATGAAATTCAAGCTGTAACTAGCCAAATTGTCAATGATAAAAATGATGTAGTTTATATTCCTACTGATAATTTACTTGCAACATATATAAGTAGTGTTGAAGCAATCACCTCTTCTGCTAAAATTCCTTGTATTGTAGGAGAAGAAGGAATGGTTAAATCTGGTGCTTTTGCAACATACGGTATCAACTATGAAAATTTAGGTCGTGAAGCAGGTAAACAAGCTATTGCAATTTTAAAAGGTGAAAAAACTGCTGCCGATACCCCAGTTGCTAAATTAAAAGCTGAAGATTGTACTCTATGTATTAATTTAAAAGCAGCAGAAAAATGTGGTCTTACAATTAATAAAGAAGATTATCCTGATGCAGTATTTATTGAAGAATAGGAGTTAAAAAATGGGATTATTTTATACTTATCTAGGTGCTGTTGATCTAGGTTTGATTTGGGGATTTTTAGCATTAGGAGTTTATATTACATTTCGTTTACTAGATATTGCAGATTTAACTGTTGATGGAAGTTTTGCTACTGGTGGAGCAGTGTGTGCTGTTTGTGTATTAAATAACGTTCATCCCTTATTAGCGGTCTTGTTTGCTATTATAGCAGGATTTATCGCTGGAGCAGTTACTGGAATCTTACATACAAAATGTAAAATTCCAGCAATTCTAGCAGGTATTTTAACACAAATTGGTCTTTATTCAATCAATTTAAAAATCATGGGTGGACGTGCTAATTTACCTTTAACTACTGCAAACACTTTATTTTCCGATTTATCAATAGCTTTAAATATTAATAAATATTATATCACTCTTGCTGTAGCTTTAATATTTGTAATTATTTTTATTGCTGTACTTTACTGGTTTTTCGGAACTGAAATGGGATCATCAATTAGAGCTACTGGTAATAATGAGCAAATGGCAAGATCGCTTGGTATTAATACTGATACCATGAAATTACTTGGATTAATGATTAGTAATGGATTAGTTGGATTATCTGGCGGCCTATATGCTTTATATGGTCAGGCAACTGATGTACGAGTTGGAACAGGTGCTATCGTAATTGCCTTAGCTTCAATTGTTATCGGTGAAGTTGTAATTTCTGGTAAAAAAAGCGGTTTTGCAATTAGATTAGTATCAATCGTTATTGGTTCTATTATTTATCGTATTATTGTTGCTTTAGTATTGCAGCTAGGATTAAATACTGATGATTTAAAATTATTAACAGCTGTTCTTGTTGGTATTGCTTTAACAATTCCAATTATGCTTTCTAAACGAAAACAAGTTGCAATGTATAAAAAATTAACAAAGGAGATTGATGACAATGCTTAAATTAAAACAAGTAAGTAAAACATTTAATCTTGGAACTGTTAATGAAAAAAAAGTCCTACATGAAATTAATTTAGAATTAGAAAAAGGTGATTTTGTTACTATAATTGGTGGAAATGGTGCCGGTAAATCAACTCTACTAAATATGATTTCTGGTCTATACCCTTTAGATTGTGGGATTATTACATTAGATGGTGAAAATATTTCTTTACAGCCAGAACATCAAAGAGCAAAAAAAATCGGACGTTTATTCCAGGACCCAATGTTAGGAACTGCTGGTGATATGCAAATCTTAGAAAATCTTGCTCTTGCTAATCGTAGAGGTAAACCACGCGGTTTATCTTGGGGAGTTACTAAAGAAGAAAAAGCACAATATCGTGAACTTGTTAAATCATTAAATTTAGGTTTAGAGGATCGTTTAACTACAAAAATGGGCTTATTATCAGGTGGACAACGACAAGCCATTACATTGTTAATGGCCACTTTACAAAAACCTAAACTGCTTTTATTAGATGAACATACAGCTGCTTTAGACCCTGCTACATCAGCTAAAGTTTTAAAATTAACAAATCAGATTATTACAGATCAAAATTTAACTGCAATGATGGTTACCCATAATATGCGAGATGCGATTGATGTTGGTAATCGATTAATCATGATGTATAATGGTCGAATCATTTATGATGTAAAAGGTGCTGAAAAGAAAAAATTAACTGTTGAAAATTTACTTCATAAATTTGAAGAGGCAAGTGGCGAAGAATTTGCTAATGATCGTATGTTACTGGGATAGGACTGTTTTACAGTTCTATTTTTTTATTACTAATAATTTATCTTTTTCTAAAATACAATAAAAAACATCTTCAATATGGTCAATATGTTGTTTCTTTAATTCTTTTTTTAACCAATTAAGATCTTTATTCAATAATTTCAAATTATTTTCATCTACAACACCATCACATATCAATGCATCAGGCAGCTCAACGCAACATTCATCTTTAGAAATTATTGATAAAGAACCATTTGTTTCCAACAAGGCAAATTCTACTTTAGAAATACTATCAATATCATTTACTCTTAAATGATGAGATAAATCATCAACTGTATATCGCTGTTTTTTCATCTTTTCCTGGTTTAATTTTCCTTTAAAAATAATATATGTTGGTCTCCCCTCAAAAATATCTCGAAGCTTTTTTGATTTTAAAGTAACCATTGAAACTAGTCGATCAACAACAATCAACGTGACAGTTGCTATTACTCCATGAAAAAAAGTAAAATCTTTATTACCAACTGTATCAGT
Source organism: Erysipelotrichaceae bacterium (assembly GCA_021770925.1). Taxonomy (GTDB): domain Bacteria; phylum Bacillota_I; class Bacilli_A; order Erysipelotrichales; family Coprobacillaceae; genus Thomasclavelia. The sequence continues at coordinate 33,429 of JAETPY010000009.1, forward strand.
CATAATTTCTGCAATAATTAAAAATACTACAAAATCAAAAACATTTAATTGACTAAATTCTTTTTTACCAAAAATTCTAAGCAAAACACTCAAATAAATATATATACATAAACTTATCAAAAATACCTCGAAGATACTCATATTTCACCAATCCTTAAATATAATATTAATAAGATAACAAGGAGGAAATATGAAATCATATTTAAAAATATATTTAAAATTTGCATTATTCATCCTGATCACCTTTACAATTACTAGTCTTATCTTAGCCGGTATTATTAGTTTTATTCATTTATCTAATTTTATTTATCATACGATTGTTAATCTTATTGCAGGAATTATTATGATCGTATGGGGCTTTATGATTATTAAAACTTTTTCTAAAAATGCTATTTATCACAGCTTACTATGTGGCCTGATTTTTGCTATTATTGCCCTTATGCTCAATATTAACGATATTAATATTATTAACATTATTTCAAGACCATTTATTTTAATTGCCACTGTGATTATTTTATCATTATATAAGAAAAAACTAGAAGTTTAAAACTTCTAGTTTTAATCATATATCATATATGACATAGCAATAAAACTTATTTTTTCTTCATCTTCATTTATATAAAACTATATTATTTAATTTTTATTAACCTGAAAGCTTATTTTAGTTCATTACTACAAAATTTGCTACTATAACTATTAATAATAATCCTATTTATAACGTTTATAAATTCATAAACATTAATTTATATATTATCTTTTTCAGATAATTAAATCCTTTTATCAAAGATTCTTTATTTAATTAAACTATATTTTGAAGTAAAATTCCTTTTTATTTAGTAATAAGATAGTAAGGAGGAAAAATTATGATTCAAGAAGAAAATGTAGAAAAAATAAGTAATACCGTCAGTTTTAGCAATGATCTGTTTTTTAAATATGCCTTCTCCAGAGACAATGATATTTCCCTGCAGTTAAGAAAAAAACTGATCTGGTTAATTTCCGGAATCAATTGTAAAGAACTGACTGTTCGCAATCCTGAATATAGAGATATCATAAAAAAAGAAGAAAGTGAAAATATATATGAATACTATAATGGTATACATTATAGAGATATAGAAAATATCAATATGATGAGATTAAAAATGAAGGATAAAGAATTCTGTTATATGACAAATATAAAAATAACAGATTACAATTATAGAAAAATGGTGGAAAATAGAAAACAAGGGATTTAATGACCTAACAAATCATGGATATCATATGAAACATGTCTATAGTTATGATGAAAATGCAATCAAGGGACATTATGCAATTATGCTCATGTCACACCTGATCATGCAGCTGCTGGAGATGTATGAGAGAAATAAGGGGAGATTTGAAACAATAAGACAACTAGGTGAGGATATAGAAGAAGCACTTAGAAACAAAGTTCTAAGTGCCCAAGATTTAAAAGATTTATCCGTTATCTACCATTTAAGTAGAATAAATCTACAAATATTGTAACATAAGAGTGTTGTTTATGTAATATTAGGTCATGATCTTACTGGTCATAAAGAAATACTTGGATAATGGCTTTCACCTACTGAAAGCAAGAATCAATGGATGCAAATTTTTGATGAATTAAAAGCAAGAGGTTTAGAAGAAGGAGCTAAAGCTATTTTCCCAAAAGCAGTTGTACAAAGATGTATTGTTCATTTAATTAGAAATTCAATCAAATATGTACCATCTAAAGACTATAAAAAATTCACACAATCATTAAAAAGAGTATATGGAGCTTCTAATTTAAAAGCAGCACAAACTGCTTTTGAATCATTTCAAAATGAGTGATCCCAATATTCAGGAGCAGTAGATGTATGGAAAAGGAATTTTGTGTATGTAGAACAGCTGTTCAATTATGGAAGAGATGTAAGAAGAATCATGTATACAACTAATGCTATTGAATCAGTCAATTCAAGTTTTAGAAAAATCACAAAAATGGAACATTTCCAAACGAAAATGCATTATATAAATTACTTTATCTAAGAATCAAATAATTAGATGACAAATGATCAGGAGGATATATAGAAACAGGCCTATGGTATTAAATCAATTAATGGTTGATGATCATTTTAATAAAAAAATCAGCTATTATTTGTCTAAATAAATATTCAGACAAAATAGCTAAAAAGTCAAATTTTCATCTGGCATGGTGATGTTTAAATTGATTATAGATTTTTGATATGAATAATTTTATAAGAAAATAAAAATACTTACGGACTTTTCTTGACAAAGATTTTTTGCATTTTTTGGATACTTTTAAATTAAAAGTCAACTTATAATTTTATTTTTACAATATACTCATTGATGAATCCAAATTCTTATTAAATAAAAAAAACCTAGAATTAAATCCTAGGTTTGAATTTACAAAATATAAAATCACTTCTTTTTTCATTTATTTAATTTTATATAGCGTTCAATTTTTCTAACCACGTTTGTATTTCCATTTCACAATTTTCCCAGTCTGCAATAATTAGTTCATCAACTACTTTACCATTCTCTACATAATATACTGAAGGAGCATATTCTAATTTTGGAAAGAGTTTTTTTAGTTCAGAAAATTCTTCTAATCCTCCTTTATCTGTTATTGTATATTTATAAAATGAGATTTTTCCATTAAATTCTAATTTTTCTTCTACTTTCTCCAGTTTTTCACAAAAATAGCAATTTTTTTTTGAAAACTGTATTATATATTTTTTATTAGTATCAAAAATTTGCCTTACCATCTTTATACTATCAATATTAATTATTTCTGTTTGATCCACCCTATTCATTTTAGTATAGTGTATTCCAAATAAAAAGAATATAATCGCTATACTTATGGATATAAGTGTCACCTTTTTTTTCATATTAACTCCATCTTCCTTTCCACCTGCGATTCCAAGGCACAATAATCATTAAAAACGATTATTCCTGCAGGCATTTTATTTTATCCTTTAACTGAAGATAATTACACACCACAAGATTTGGAAATATAAAATGAATTACAAGTTTATTCAGATTAAGATAGTTTACAGCATTTAAATCTTAAAGAATTATGCTGACACAATCGGAATCGCTATGTATTCTATTTAAAAAATTACTTTTAATACATCTAACAAAACTAATTAAATATATTAATAGACAGTAGAATATACAATTGTAAAAACACTTTTAACCATATAATACACATTTAAAATAAATGAAACATTTTACTCTACTGACTTAGTTTTCTTCAATTATTTTTTCTATTTAAATTTGTAAAGTCGAAGAAATATTATTTATCTCCGACTTTCTTATTGCATTTTTCTATAATTAATGATTATTAAATAAAACCATGATAATTATATATAATGCCAATTTTTTATAATAACAATTGTGATAGACCATTAGTAAGCATGTATTAATTACGCAAATACTTGATAATTCAATTCTTGATATTTATTATTTTTTTGTTCATAAATATTTAATCTTCATTTACACTATCCATAGTTTCTGTTAATTTAGTTAATTTAATTGTAGAGTAAATAGAATAAATTATTCTAATTAAATCTACTATTATAAAAATAATAAAAAATATATCCATCTCATTGTCTATATAAAAGATTAATAACAAAAATACAATATCTATTATCAATTCAATAATAATCTTTTTGTTTATAAAATTTTTTTTCACTAAATACGCCACCTTTTTAAATACAATCTAAATATTAGTGTTTATTATAGTTTAAACCCTAGTTGTTACTGTTTTCCAATATACATTAGGATAAGTGTTACATTGTTGTGAATGTGCAGGAAGACAATTAGGATTTTTATGTAAAAACGACTCTGCTTTATATTTTACATTTGGTTGAAGAGAATTTAATATTTCTTTTGACAGCGTAGAACAAACATCCTCACCACTACCATATTCCACCATTTTACATACCATTTTAGTAGTTTCAACTACCGCTTTTACCACTTTTATTATTCCCCAAATTGCTTTTATCACAGGCCAAATACTATTTTGTGATTCAAGACTTGATTCATTTAATTCTGTCATACCTGCAGGTAAAGATTTTAATTCCTCATATATTACATTTTCATTATTTATTGGTGTTTGATATACTATTACTCCATCATTTCCATTTGATATTATTATCGTTGCTATATCATCTTCTATAAAATAACTCTCCACCATATCAAGATTGATTTTTTGATTTTCAACCTCATTTATTGTTTGAATAAATATATTGAATAACAATTCATCATCACTAGCAGCAAGTACTGCTTGCGGATAAAAAGAAACTAAAGTTAATGCAAATACAACTAATGTAGTTAAAATTTTTTTCATAAATATTATCCTTCCTTTACTTGTTTATTTACAATTTACCAAGGACAGTGTACAAAATAGGAATATGCTCATCTCAATTGTATTATGATATATCATCCCCTTACCTTTCTTAATTATATTATACTATTAAGTGCAAAGTTATAAAACTTTTTTCATAAACAAGTTATCCTTGAAAATAAGCATATTATCCCATGTTAATGAATAATATTTTATACAGTAAATTAATGTGCTATAATATAGTAAGATGCTTTTTTATCATTACTATTCACAATCGTTAAAAAATTCAAAAATCCAATTAAGAACAGGCAAATAGATACAATATTAAAATAAATTTCATACCCCATACTATTTTTTGATAATCCAATAAACCACTTTACTTGTAGATATTCTTTATTAAATTATTCTTTCATCCCTATATAATGGATTTTTTAGTATTAAAATCAAAAATAATTTTATTAACGTTATCTTTAACATAACCATGTTTTTCAGATTTAGAAATCATATTATCGTATCTCGCACATTCTAAATGTGTATTTTTTATTGAAGTTATATCATTTTCAATTAATAATTTCTCTTTAAAAAAGAAAACAAGAGTTACTGTACATAATACCAAGAGTTAATTTATGCTTTTCTTTGTTATAACTTATATCTTAATAATTAATATATTGATTCTACTTATCTATCATAAATTGATATAAAATCGCTAACCAATCATTAAATCAAAATATAAGAAAAACAATTTTTGATACCTTTTCCAATCATTAATGTCTTATCATCAAGAATAAAAAAACTCCTCCTATTTTTCTTGATTTAAATTCAGCAAATATTTGTGTTCAAAATCATTACTTTCATTTAACCACCTTCTAGATCTTTTTCAACACTAAAAATCAACCAAAAATACAATATATACATTTTTTAATCTTAAACTTTAACATAATCTTAAATTTTTTTAAATAATAATAAAAGAATTAGTTACTACAACTAATTCTTAAATTCAATATTAATAATTTTTACATCATAAGGTTCCGCTACTCCAACAGTAACAATTTCATTTACCCCATGTCCTAATACAGCTTTAGCAAGTGGTGATTCATTTGAAATTTTACCATTCAAAGGATCTGTTTCAGTAAATCCTACGATTTGATAACTTTCTGGTTCAGCATCTTTTTCTGATAAATCCAAAATAGTTACAGTAGTACCAGGTTTAACCACTTTCAGATCCATTTGATCTTCAGAAATGATTTCTGCATGTTGAAGCATATAATCAATTTCTTTAATTCTTGATTCTAAGTGAGCTTGTTTTTCTCTTGCTGCATCATAGTCAGCATTTTCTGATAAGTCACCTTGAGAACGCGCTAATTGTAATTCTTCAATAACTTTAGGTCTTTCGACATTAATTAAATTATCTCTTTCTTGTTCTAATTTTTCTAACCCGCTTTGAGTTAACAATACTTTTTCTTGTTCCATAATCTCACCTCGTAATCACTAATATAGCATATATCAAATCAAATATCTAGTCCTAATTATCGTCTTGATCCCCAACAATTGAACAAATCTTTGTTATTAATAAATCAATCGCAACCATATTACTGCTGCCTTCAGGAATAATAATATGAGCATATTTTTTAGATGGTTCTACAAATTGTTCATGCATTGGTCTTACAGTTGTTATATATTGATCACATACAGATTCCAAACTACGTCCTCTTTCTTCCATATCACGATATAAACGACGAATAAAACGAACATCAGCATCTGTATCAACATATACCAAAATATCACAGTATTCTCTAATCCGTGATTCATTTAAAACAAATAATCCTTCTAAAATAAATACATCACGTAGCTCAACAATCTCAGTCTTTTTAGAACGATTATGACATTCAAAATCATAAACTGGTTTTTTAATGTCGTGACCAGCTTTTAATTGACCCAAATGTTCAACCAGCAAATCCATATCAAAAGCAAATGGATGATCATAATTAGTCAAAAGTCTTTTTTCCATTGTCAAATGTGATTGATCTTTATAATAATCATCTAATTTAATAATTTTAATCGTATGCTTTCCTTTAAAATAATCATATATTGTTTTAGCAACTGAAGTTTTACCAGAAGCACTACCTCCAGCTATACCAATAATAACTGGTTTTTTCATACTAAATTACTTTCCTTCCCATATCATCTTTTTTAAGCTCTATATCAATTGGAATCTGCAATATTTCCATTGGATGATTAGCAACCTCAACTTCCTCATTATTTTCATTAATAATTTTTGTTACAGAAATAACAATATTATCATGAAAAGGGCTAAAAAATTCGATTTTATCACCAACTTTAAAATAATTACGCTGTTCAATAACGGCTAACTTGTTAATTTTATCATAACTAATAACACGAGCACAAAATTCTTGAGTTGGATGCTCATCACGCTGATTATATAATTGTTTTGAATTATCTGCCCGATTATCAAAAAAACCAGTACATAAGGCACGATTAGCTGCTTTAAGGAGTTCCTGGTAATATTTATCACTAAAAACAAAATTATCAGGGTCCGCGCAATAATCATCAATTAACTTACGATAAGTAGAGACAACTGTAGCAATATAATGTAAGGATTTCATCCGTCCTTCAATTTTAAAAGAATTAACTCCTAGTTCAATCAACTCAGGAATATGGTTAATCAAAGCCATATCTTTACTAGACATACTAAAAGGAACACGTCCCCCATTTAATTTTTGATCATTAGCAAAAATATCATAATACCAGCGGCAAGATTGACTACATCCTCCACGATTTGCATCACGATGTGAAAAATAGTTTGATAACATACAGCGCCCTGAATAATGAATGCACATTGCACCATGAATAAAGTATTCGATATCAATATCTGTTTTATCTAAAATAGTTTTCAAATCATCTAGACAAACTTCTCGTCCTAGAACAATTCGATCCATCCCCTGCTTTTGATAAAATTCAATTGCTTTAGTATTTAAAATTGAAAGCTGTGTTGAAACATGAACTTCTAAATTTAATTTCATGTCTTTAGAAATTTTCATAATATAAGGATCAGCAACAATAATTGCTCTAACCCCAGCTTCATCTAAGGCTTTTAAATATTCTTTAATACCTTGAAGATTATCCTGATGCAAAATAATATTACAAGTCACATGAATTGCAGCATTATATTCATTAGCAAAACTAACAGCTTCCTTTATATCTTCTAAAGTAAAATTAGACGCACCTGAACGAAGCGAAAACTCTTTGCCACCAACAAAAACAGCATCAGCTCCATACCTTATTGCTACTTTAAGCTTTTCAAGATTCCCTGCTGGCGCTAATAATTCCGGTTTTTTAATAATAATTCGCTTACCATCTACTATCTTACTTACATTTCTCATTTTCTTCTCGCTTTCTTACATCATCAATTTTATAAACTGTATTATCAAACATAAAACTATGATGATAATCAATTCCCCTATCCAATTGGTGAAGCTGAGGTAATAACTCTTTGCTAATCTTACCATATGTTCCATTATCAATACTTTTTATAGCATCCTGATACAAATTAACTACTTCAACTAATTTCAAATCATCAATAAATAAAGATTCAATATATAAATAATCAAAATCAATAAAACTGCTTAAAATATCCAAACAGCAAAGTTGCCTTTTACTTAAAATATGACAGCCAAATTTATCTTCATATATATGACAGCCATAATCCACTCCATTAGCCTGAATAACAATTTTATCATCTATAGAAACAGACTTATCCATTTTAATTTCCTTAAAATAATTAGATAATAACTTGCGCTTAGAATAAGCCATATACTCAACGCCATGTATCTGGACCATTGTTTTTATAAAAGTATTTTTAGCAATAATATTTTTTTCATCAAGTGGTATTTCTCGTGCCAAAAAAGCTCCATCAATTCCCAAATCAGCTAAATAATTTAATGTTGCCTGGTTAGTATTTAATGTGTCTGGACTATAAATTAATTCAAAATTATAATTATTTTCTTTGCAAATTTCTAAAACACCAAAATCCTGAAATAAGATTCCATCAATTTTTAATTCATTTAATTTTTCTAAATGTCTAATTAAATCATTCAAATTATGTTCTTCAATCAAAGCATTAACTAAGACCCATAATTTTAATGAACCCAATTTATGCTTCAATCCATTCAATTCCTCATAATCAAGGGCTAAAGACTGTCGACAAGAAAAATATTTTGTTCCAACAACAAAATATTTAACTCCAATTTCAATAAAATCATTAATAAATTTTTCACTATTTAAATGTACTACTAATTCCATTATGTCACCTTTTTCTTATTACACATATCCCATCACCAACTTGATGATATTCAACATCATATTGCTCATTATTAAAAATCCAGTCTTTAAATCGTTTGATCTTTTTAACTAACTGCTTTGTATTACGATTTTTAATCTTTTCAATATCAAAGATCATTCCATGAAAATCAAGATTATCAACAATACAAATACCATTATCCGTTATTAAAGGCATGTATTTTTCAAAAAACTTTCGATATTGAGCTTTAGCTGCATCAATAAATAAACAATCATATTTTTTTAAAACAAGCTTATCCAGTTCAAAATCTAAAGCATCACCATGATGAATAATAATTTGTTGATCCAAACCATTATCACTGATATTTTTTAATGCTTCCAAATATCTTTCATCATTTAATTCAATTGTCTCAACTCTAAAATCAGAAATATTGCTAACCAGCATCATTGCTGAATAACCAATTGCACTACCGATTTCTAAACAGCTACAACAATTATTTACTTTAAAAATATTAATCATAAATTCTAATCCTTCACGCTGCATAATAGGAATATTTCGATTAATTGCATCCGTTTCTAACTCATTAAAATACTTCATCACTAATACCATTTATTTTCCTTTACTACTTGTTGATGTTCATCATGTGTTTTTGAATAAATAACTGTTCCATCTTTTAAAGCAAAGAAGAACAAATCATCTGTTTTTTGATAATTTAAACATGAATCCATTATTTCATTAGAAATCATACTTATTGGACCAATTGGAAGTCCTTCATACTTATATGTATTATATTTAGAATCAACTTCCAAATGATTATAAGTAACTGCTACTGTTTTAACTTGATTTGCATAATTTACGGTTACATCGCTCTGTAAACGCATTGGCTTTTCTAAACGATGCATAAAAACACCAGCGATTTTAGCTTGATCTTCTTTTTGTCCAGAAGCTTCACATTGCACTATTGATGCTAATGATAAAAATTGATGAACAGTTACATTATTACCATTTATTTTAAACTGTGCAATTTTATCTTTAATTGCATTCAAATTTTTATCCATTTGATCCAACATCATTTTAGTTACATCTTCAATTGTTGTCTTCTTAGATGTTATTACATATGTTTCAGGCCCTAAATAGCCTTCTAGAGGGAACATAATTTCATCTCCTAAAATACTTTGATCTAAAAACCAGTATTTATCAACTAATGTCTGTAAATACTCTTTATTTGTCCATTTTTCTAGTACTTTTTGCGTCTTCGCAGCCAATATCTGTTCGTCATTTAAACCAGCTGTGTCAACTTCAATTTCTAATGCCTTTGCTACTTGACTTGCACATTCAGGAAGCGTATTACCATCTAAAATAGTAATTTTGGACGTAGAAATATATTCTTTATCACCTTCAAGAATCTTTAAAATCGTTTTTAAATCCATATTTTTATTTAAAACATAAACATTTGCTTTAAAATCATGTTTATGCAATTTTGCATAAATACCTGCAACTGTCTTATTTTTTATTAAACCAGCCTCATCTAACTGATTTAATACTGTATTTGTTGATCCAGAAATTTCAACTACAATCTCTTCACTTTTTGAAGATACCGCTTTTTGTCCATTGAAATAAAAAAACATTAAACTAAAGACAACAATTAAAACAGCTATAATTACACCAATAATAATTTTTTGCTTTTTTCTCATAATTTCCTCCGTTTTTTACATTATAAGATATTTTTCGCACTTATTCAACTTATCTGTAAATATAACAAAAATTGACAATCTTACTATTAGTATAACCATTTTTTCATTAATAAAAAAG